>NZ_JBBYXL010000003.1:300000-589374 GCF_039655865.1 Prosthecobacter sp. SYSU 5D2
AAATCCCGAATTTTGATCCTCTTGATCCTGGAGTTAGCGGGGGACGCACGGCGCTTAAGGTGAATGAAAACATTGCGCAGGAATTTGCAATCGAGCATATCTATCCTGAGGATTTTGGCGGTTTAAATTCCCGATTTCGTTTGACGAATTTGCAGCAAATTCATTGGAGCACAGCGGAAGAAGCATCTTCAGGCCGGATGAAGGCACGATATTACTCGAACTATCCTCCTCTGAGCAACTTTCAGCCCGGGAGATATAACACTGTCGCAACTGATAGTGACGATAATTTTGGCAGATACTACGTGAGGCATCCAGGGTATGACTTCAGGAACTGGAACTGGACGTTGCCATACGACACGCCTTTACACATGAACCAGAAACGCATCCAGGCGATGCTGCATCTGGAGCTACGCCTTCCGGAGGGCGGTAGCGGCGAGGGAGACTTTAATCTCTCGTTTGTCATTTCGGGTGTGGATATGAGTACCATCCAGGTCAATGGCGAACAAGTCTTCAGCAGAAACACGTCATTGGTCGTTAAAACGCAAAAGTCGCTGTTTCTGACAAGTCCCAGCACTGAATTGCATACCTTTGCAGATGCAAGAAGGCTAGTGCAGGGACGACGGGCTCCCGCTGTTTCAAACAAGCCGGCGGACGCGGGATATTCTGACGCTCCCAACTCCGCCACCATGAACCTTAACCTGGACCTAGTTTCGAGATATTTCACGGTCTCAGATCATGCAGATCTGGTCTTCAATTCAGATCTGATAACGATCAAAATTTATGACATGCACGTGGCAGCTAACACGACCGAGATGCCGGTGCAGACGGTAGCGTTTAGACTTCCGATGGGAAGAGCCCCCTCGCCTGATTTAGTGGTGGCCGGTTCAGGGCAGGTCCATTACATCACCCCAAGTGGTACGGCTTATCGACATCCGGCCATTCAGGCAATCCGTTGGTGGAGTTTTAGCCGTGATGGGAATGTCGGGCGTTACGAGGAAGGTTTTCCCGGTCAATATGACGCCATAAAAGGACGCTTTTCTGAATGGAGGGTTGCCATCAGCAACGACAGATCGGCGGTGAACAACCTGTCTTTTATAACCAACAAACAAAGAGTGCCTGGAGCGCGTGCGCTGGTCTATGGGTATGATGCCAGCTTTTACCCAGATGTGGGGAATGTCAGTGTGTCTGAACTGATGACGGACCCGGCGAGGCGAATTGAGTATCAGGGACCGGACTATGACCGGCCAGTCCACTATGGAACGGATACGCTGCGCCTGCTGAAGAATGTCAATCCCCTGGTGGCCCGCACGCACCTCAGCGAGAGCGAATTCGAACCTGAAGCAAACTATGCCAATCCAAATCTTCATATGGCTGAGGGATTTGCCGAGGAGCAGCCAAGGTTCGCCCTGCATCCGGTGTCAGCGGTGCTGGAAAGGGGAGAAGAGGTGAGACTTAGTGTTGGAGTAGGGAATGGTCCTGTAACTTATCAATGGCGGTTCAAGGGGGAGCCGATTGATGGCGCGACTAACTCCAGCTTCCTCGTAACGGACATGTCGCCGGAGAAGTCGGGAGCTTATGATGTGGTGGCGACGAACGGGAAAGGAAGTACGCCATCCAAGCCAGCGATATTAAGCGTGCCTGGGCCGGTGATTATTTTGCAGCCAGCGGACATCGTGGCAAACGGAGGCGCGGAGGCTGTCTTCACCGTGACTGCGGAGGGGGACGGGCTGAGCTATCAATGGCGGCGGAACCGGCTGGTGATTGATGGGGCAAACACTTCGACTTTGACCTTGAAGAAGGTGAAGGCGGCCGATGAAGGGAGCTACGATGTATTGGTGGTGAATGTGGATGGCAGGGTGGTGTCTGAGCCGGCGGAACTGAGATTGAAGAGGTCTTTGGCGATCATCAAACAACCGGTTGGCGGGAACCTGCGTGTGGGCGGAAGGGTGATTTTGCAGGTGCAGGCGGTTGGTGAAGGGGCGATGAATTACCGCTGGCGGCGCAATGGCGAGGTGGTGATGAATTCAACGGAGGACCGGCTGATACTGACGTCGGTGGAGGGCGATAACTTCGGCGGGATGTATGACGTGGTGGTCACCGATGAGAGCGGCAGTGTGACCTCTCAAAAGGTGAAAGTGACGGATGTGGGGATGCCACCAATGATCACGCTGCACCCCATGAACCAGACAGCCAGTATGGGCGGGCAGGCGACCTTTAGCGTTCAGGCCCAGGGCGGGAGCCTGACCTACCAGTGGCGGCTGAACGGGGCCAATGTGGCCAAGGGCAAAGGGGCGAGCCTGGTGGTGAGCGGGGTGAAGGAGAAAAACCTGGGGCGCTATGATTGTGTGGTGGAAAACGAGCATGGGAGGACGCTTTCGCAGATGGCAACTCTGAGCCTGAGCTCGGCCCTGAGTTTTACCATGCTGCCGGAAAACGTGACGGTGGCACCGGGTGACGAGGCTGCCTTTACCAGCGAGGCGGCGGGAGAGGGATTGACGCCAAGTTATCAATGGTCATTTAAAGGCAAGGAAATACCGGGCGCGATCTATCCGGACCTGGTCATTCCCAAGGCATCGGTGAGCCAGGCAGGACTTTACAGTGTGACGGCGATCAGTGGTGCTGACAAAGTCACGACCACAGTGATGCTGGGCATTCTGGAACCGGGAGTGCTGGTGTACAAGCTGAGCGGAACGGGTGTAACGACGACGGGGGCGACGCCGACGCGGATGGCGCTGAAGGGATATTTGCTGGTGAACCGCAGTGAGCAGCCGCCGCAAGGGACGCTGCTGCTCGTAAGCAAGGACGGGAAATACAGCCGCTATCAGGAGCAGAACCTGGCCGGGCTGCGGGTGGACTCCACGGGACCTGCGCTGAAGACGCAGACGGCCATCAGTGCTGTCACGGATGAGACGGGGGAACCGCCATTCCGTTCACAACTGTGGCTGCAAGGGGCGGACAGTGTGGTGAAGCTGTCCAAGACGGACCAGACGCTGGCACCGAAGACTCTGTCTGGCAGCGCGCATCAACTGCTGATCGAGAATGAGACAGGCGAGGTGACTTTGGAGACGGTGAGTTTCAAGGCGGCGATGGACATGGCCAGTTCGGCGAGAGCCCGTCAAAACAGAGAGACCTTGTACGAGACGACTGCGCGCCTGACTGCGGACCTGCAAGTGGCCGGGAGTGTGGCGGCGCCGGATGTGGAGCCGTGAAAAAGAAGGCCTGAGCGGGGCGGATCAGAGAAAGCGGCGGCTTTCCTCACAGAGCTGGTTTCGGCGGTTTCGGCGAAGGTGGATTTCCTCCTTCTTGGGGCTGGTGTAACCGGGGGCTCCGTATTCAACCACCACCACGACGTGCTGCGGAGCGGCCTCCAGGGTGACGATGCGGAAGATGGGCACACGCTTGCTACGGAAGAAGGCATGCAGGGGAATGTGCGGGTGACCTGCATTCCATAACCAGCGGCCTGGTGGAAAGTCAGACATGTCGGCGAGAGCCAGGAGGACTTCGCGGATGAGGGGCTCTTCGTGGCGTTTCAGCAGCTTGGAGGCGGCACGGCGGGAGAGCATGTGCTCCAGCAGGGCGGCGGCGGGATTCAGGTGGTCTTCCTCCATCTCCTCAATGGCTTCTTTGGCATGAAAGGCCATGGCCTCGCGGAACTGCTCCCGCGTGATGCGGCCGCTGTCGAGCTGTTGAAACAATTGACGGGGGCTGGGGGGGATTTCAGACACGCGCTTCATTGAAAAGAACGCGCCGGGCGGCTGCAAGGATGTTTTGTACTTTCTGCGGGGCCGCAGCAGAGAAATCCGGGGGAGGAGTTCCCGCTTGCCCTCTGCGGAGAATGTGGAGATGGTACCTGATGTGCGTGCCGGATGCGGCAGGCATGAACCTGTGCCCCATGCCATGAAGACTGTTTCCAAATTCCCTCTGCGCCTCTGCCAGGGTGCCTGTGCCCTGCTGGCGATGGCGGCCCTGACCGGCTGTGAAATGCCGCCGAGAGATGCCTGGCGGATCATCCAGCGGGACGGGTTACTGACGTATTGGGACCGTGAATACAATCCGCAGATCGCCCCGAGCCGGTACTTGTATCCCACGGGAAGGCCGCTGATTCGGGGAGGTGGCACAGTGGCTCCGTATCAGCCAGCTTATTCAGAAAACCGCTATCTGGCCTCAGGCAGCGGGGTGCCCTACCGCCGCCCTGCACCCCGTGTAAGTGAGTGGCAGACGAGCGAAAGCCGCGTGATCGAACCGAAGGCAACAGTGACCCAGGCACCTGAACCGAAACAAAGAATCCCGCTGGAGCCATCGCGGAAGACGAATCCAGTTGCCGTGACGCCGCCAGCGGCAGCTAAACCTGCGATGGACAATCTGCCCTTTGGCACGCCAGTGCCTGGCAGGCCAGGAATGGTGAACAGCCCCTTTGCCACCAAGCAGCAACTGGTGGATGTGACGGGGATGGCGGCTGGCGAGGCGGTGAAGGATCCCTACAGTGGAAAACTTTTCCGTGTGCCGCCTGCTCAGGAGGCTGCAGCAAAGAAAACGGAGCCAGAGCCTGCCGGTGCTCCTGCTACTGAGGCTCCTGAAGCACCAGAAACGTCGCCGGAAGAGGCTAAACCGCAGCCTTGAACGCGCCTTTGGAGGCAATCCGGGTGTTTCATGTGACATTCGGGCTTGATTCCCCCCGTGATGGTGCCACTCTCCGCACCCCGCTTTTAGCATTCCAATACCTGCCACCATGGGCCAGCAACTCAATAAAATCGTCAAACGTCGCCGTCGTAAACTCTATGTCGCCCGCAAGAAAGCTCTTGCAAAGGCCGGCCTGAGCCGCAAGCCCCTTGTCCGCGAGCCGAAGGCCGCCAAGAAAACGGTGAAGAAGGCAGCCCCCAAGAAGGACAAAGCCCCAGCGAAAGCCAAGGCCGCTCCTGCTGCTGAAGCGGTGATCGCACCGGTGGTGGCTGAGACCGCTGCCCCTGCTGTGGAAGAAACCGCGCCAGTGGTTGAAGAGACTGCTGCTCCAGAAGCACCTGCCGCTGAAGAAAAATCGGCCGAGTAATATCGGGCTGAGTTTTTTAACGATCCTTTTAAAAACCCCGCGCAGACTCTGCGTGGGGTTTTTGTTTTTTGGGAGGATGTATACCGATTTCCAAAAAGAGTGTCCGAAATTCGTCTGAGCTTTACTTGGCTCCCTCAGCCCGAAGGGCTGCCTATGAATAGCCGGAGGTCAGGCGAGTCTTGACGAGCTGGACCTCCGGTAACGGGTGACAATGTTTCCACGGTGCCGCCTACTCCAAAGGAGTAGTCCCATCGGCCACGCCCCGGTCATTCTGGCTGCGGCGTGATGGGGCAACCCTGCGGGTTGGTCTTCAAGACGGGTCGTGCTTGCCTGACCGGAGGTTAGCTCGCCGAGGCTCGCGTCACCTTCCGGCTACTCATGGGTTAGCCCTTCGGGCTAGAAAAACGGGCCACACAGAGGCTTGCCTGCGCTCTGGCGAGGTTGCGGAAACCCTGCGGCTGGCAGGAGCCACACGCTTGTCCAACACACGCCGGACACCGGAGGGATAGGACCGCATGCGGAGGAGCTTCAGGCGGGCTTTGGATTGGATGAGCCCCATTCGCTGGCACGGACTTTTTAGACAACCTTTTTGGAAATCAGTATAATTGTTGGCCTAACGGGATATGTAACTGAATCGGGTCGTGTGGCCAGGGCCATTCTGGCACGTGGATTCTAGCATGCGGCTCCAGGGCTTCGGCGTAAGCGGCGCTGCCGAGGCAATGACTTGCGTCTTGCCTCTCTGCTCCGCACTCCGGGACGCTTTGCGGCTGCGGAGATCCTGAGCGGCGCGGAAGCGTCCTGCCCTCAGCATGAGGCCGGGACAGCCTCAAACCTTGGGGGGAAAAGAAACCATCCAGGCATAAAAAAACCCGCTCATTTCTGGGCGGGACTTTTTATGAAACTCACTGGCGGAACGGACGGGACTTGAACCCGCAACCTCCAACGTGACAGGCTGGCGCTCTAACCAATTGAGCTACCGCTCCAGGGCCTCGTGAGTGGACGGAGATACTAGATGATGACGGCGGGCTGGCAACTGAAAAGTGATGTTTTTGTGAAGAAATTTCACTTCGTTTCAGCAGGCAGTTCGATAGCCACTTCGATGTCATCAAAGTAGATGGGTGTCTGCGAATAAGGAGTGGCCCAGATGCTGGCTTTCCCCTGCCCTTTCAGGCCTTTATCGGTATGCGATATTTGGGGTTCGGCGGGCTCGGTGGCATCGGCGGCCCAGGTCTTGCCGGTGATGGTCCACTCATCGCCGTTCTTGCGGGCTTCGAGCTTGATCCAGAGCCAGGCATCGCTGGTCCAGGTAAAGGGGATGCTGGCGTGGGTTTCATCGCTCTTGACGATTTCCAGGGTCTTCTTCGGTGCATTGACAATGAGACGGTAGCCGCTCATGCCGTGCACCGCGATGCCGAAGCGCGGATTGCTGCGGCCCTGCTTGCTGGCGAAGACGCGGGCTTTGATGACGGACTCGCCAGCAGCCGAGGTGGCAAACTGGGCGCTGGCATCCACCAGATTATCCGGGGCGACCATGATGGCTTTATTGCCGTCTTTGGCGGCGACTTTGATGGTGCCATCCACGACGAAGACTTCCTTTGGAGGATCGCCTTCCGGCCAGTCATCGGAGGTGAAGGTGAAGGAGGTGAGGTCGGCGCTGAAGGCCTGGGTCAGCAACAGCAAAGATGAGGCGAGGAGGGCGGGCTTTTTCATCATGGCGGTCTCTTCGTAACTCGTTTAGCGGAGGGGTTCTTTCATGAGGGCCAGCGCCTCCAGGGCGGAGACATCTTCATGCACGATGGCGGAGAGGCTGCGGGCGATGGCGGCGGGGTTCTGGTGCTGCCAGACATTGCGGCCGATGGCCACGCCGGAGGCTCCGGCTTCCATGGCGTCCTCGGTCATTTTTAGCAGGGCGGCATCGTCATTGAGGGAGGCTCCGCCGAGAATGATGACGGGCACCCAGAGCTGGTCTACGACCTTGCGAAACTCGCCCGGTTTGCAGTCAACGGGATAGGGGACTTTGACAACATCGGCTCCCAGCTCAGCAGCGAGGCGAGCAGCGAAGGCGACGTTTTCCAGGGTGTATTTGTCCGTCTGGCCGAGGCCATAGGGGAGGGCTTCAATGATGACCGGGATGTCCAGGTCCATGCTGCTGCGGATGATGTCGGCGCATTCCTGGAAGTTGACGCGCTCGCTGATGGAATTGGGATACAGCATGTTCATGACGGCATTGGCACCGACGGCCTCGGCCTCCTCCACGCCATAGACATTGATGCTGCCTGCGCCGTCGCCGGTCATGCGGGTGTTATAGACATCCGTGCGGAGGCAGATGCCCTTGCCCGCCATGGAATCTGCCGCGCGCATGGCGACGCCCAGGTTCATGACATACCCGTCCACATAGGGGCTGACGGCATCAATCAAAGCGAAGGGATTTTCCATGCCTGGAACCGGGATGGCCACGCCGTGGTCAATCGGAAGAATGACGGTCTTGCCGTCGCGGAAAAAGATTTCGAGATTTTCTTGGCGGTTCATAGCTAGAGACTACGGATGGCGGCGGATGCGCGGGGTGTAAAGAGAGGAAAAGGATCCTCTTTGACAGTGTTGCCGCGGAAGCGATCGTCATAGACAGGGCGTTCGTGCCCGAATATCCGGATTTACTGTAAAGACAGGTCGAAGTAGAGGAGGCCGTTAACGAGGCGGATGTTGCGAAGGTTAACCGGGAAGTTTCTCCCCTCACCGGGCAGGATAAAATCCTTGATGGTTCCATTTGGCCAAGCGACCCAGCGCTTGTTAAGATCTATGCCCGGTACATCGGCAGGGCCGGGCAATTTCAGTTCATAGCGTGGCAGGTCACTGGTGCTCAGGAGACGCTTGATACGCCAGATGAACAAGCCTGCCTGCCCTTCGGCGTCATTGCCCGCAGTGGATCTGTTTTCCAGCATCAAGAACTCTGCACCGACCCCGTCAAGGCTGTTCAGGGGTATGATGAAGGCGTCGTTGGGGTGGTCCTGGATGGGTCTTAACACCAGCTTTTGTGGCGTCCCGGCATCCACGATGGTGGGGTCACACCATCCAAGCCGTGTTTTTGTCCATACACAAAAGCTTCTGGGGTAAATCCCCCGATAACCACCGGCCATGGAGCACCAGGGACCAAAGCTTTCGCGAACGTCTTTTTTTGCGTAGAGGTCTGGCACGCCGAGTATGTGCCCCCATTCATGGCAGAAGACGCCGATTCTCTCGATCTCTCCCGTCGTGAAGTATCGTTTGCTTTCGATCGTGCTTGCGTGCGACCAGAGGATGTTACTGGAAGGTCCAGTGATTGGCCCCGCATGAATGAAGGCAAAGACATCGTAGCCATCCAAGGCGTGGGCTCCTTCCCGCTCACGCAAGAGGTCAAGGGCGGTTTGGAAAAGGCTTTTCTTCGCGGCCTTGAATTCCATGTCATGGATGGCTTGGAATGTATTATCCACACTGAGCCAGTCGAAGACTTTGCCAGTGAGCACGAAGCGCCCGTTTGACTGGATACGATACCAGTCTGCAAGGCTGCCAAAAGAGGGCTTGCCATCTGGCTGCTGGTGATACTCGTCACGCGAGAAGAGCATCTTTTCATAAAACGCTGCGCTGTGGACGGCCTGGTGTTTCTGATCTGCGAACTCAATCAGCAAGGTGGCTACACGGAGCGGTTGCTTTTGCCAGTCACGATCAGCTCCGAAGACGTGGCGCGGAGGCACGGGATTGGGCCGGGTGGACACTTGTGCGCCCGAGACCGTGAAGTGTCCTGCAATGCTGGGAGGCGTGCCGGCCGGCGCTTCTGCGAACAAGGCTGATGCTGTGATGAGCGCCAGTGAGAGCATGGCACAGATGGGGTGCCTCAGACGGCATGGTTTCATAAATGGAATAGATGGCATCCTAATCTGTGTGACCTGCTGGATACGTCCGCTGAGGGGGAGTTCTTGAACGGGGGCGGAGGGAATGTTGGGCTTGCTGACTAAAGCAGTGGAGTCATTGGTGGGATTGGGTTTTGATTGGGAATGCCAGATCCTGTCCCCTTCTCTGCTTTCATGGCGCGTGCTCTGTATGATCCGGAGCGGGGATATTATGCGCGGCAGATCCGGACGGTGGGGGCGAGGGGGGATTTTTCGACTTCGGCGACGATTTCACCGGTGTTTGGCCAGGCGGTGGCGGGGTGGCTGAAACAGGAGTCGGTTTTGCAACCGAAGGTCCGGCATATCATCGAGATCGGCGCGGGCAGCGGCGTGCTGATGGAGCGGGTGCAGAAGAGCCTGGGGTGGTGGCAGCGGCGGAGATTTCAGTGGCACATTGTGGAAACGTCAGATGTTTTGCAGCAGCGGCAGCGGGAATTATTGGGGGCCGGGGTGACCTGGCATAAAGATTTAAAGGCGGCCCTGGAAAAGACTGGAGGTAAGGCTTTCCTTTATCACAATGAGCTGCTGGATGCTTTTCCTGTGACTCTTTTGCAGTGGCATGAGGAGGCCTGGCATGAGGTGCATGTGACGGATGAAGGGCGTGAGGTGTGGGTGCCACTGGCCCGGGATGAGGCTCAAAGGGCGCCGTTTTCAGCGCTGCAAAACTGGCCTCAAAAACAGCCCAGGCAGCGGGTGGAGCTACATGCGACGGCACGAGAATGGATGCAGCACTGGGCACCGGTCTGGCAGGTCGGGGCGATGCTGACGGTGGACTATGGGGACGTGTTTCCAGCGCTTTATTATCGGCGGCCCGGGGGGACCTTGCGGGGGTATTTGCACCAGCAGCGGCTGGAGGGTGCTGAGATCTATCAGAACCCTGGCAGGCAGGACCTAACCAGTGATGTAAATTTCACGGATTACCGTGCCTGGGCGGAGGAGCTGGGTTGGCAGGAGGTGGGCTACGGAACCCAGGCGGAGCTGATCCGAAAGCATGTAAAGAATCCGCCAATAGATAAAGGCGCTTCATTCATCCTGACAGAGGAAGGAGCGGGAGGAGCTTTTAAATATGTGGTGCATCGTTTGTCCAAAGAAGGTCATTTGCACATATGAATTGCCGCGCGGCTGCGTAAATACAATGACTGCGCCTTGAATGCCCTGGCTTGCAAGGCAGTCCCAATGAAAGCGGTGGTTGGTGCGTTTCTGATGAGACCCATCATGACTGCTTGTGAATTTTGCTGATCTATTTCCCACATGCGCTATCCCCCCACGCTATTGGCGATACTCAGTCTGGCGCTCGGCCTGACTGCGTGTTCGCCGTCGAAAGAAGCTGACTCCAAAGCAGGCAAACGACCGCCGCCGTCAGTGCCGGTCGTGGTGGCGACGGTGGAGCAAAAGGATGTGCCGGTGAAGCTGCTGGCCATCGGCAATGTGAGACCAAGGGCTACGGTGGCGGTGAAAGCGCGGGTGACGGGACAAATCTCCGAGGTGCTATTTACGGAAGGGCAGGATGTGAAGGCCGGGGATGTGCTGGTGAAGATTGACCCGGAACCTTTTGAGGTGACGCTGGCGCAGGCGAAGGCGCGGCTGGCGCAGGCCGCAACCCAGGCGGACATTGCAAGGAAACAGGCGGACCGTTATCGCAACCTGTCGCAAAGCGGCGGGGTGTCCCGTGAGGAGGTAGACAACTTCATCAGCACGGCGGATGCTGCGGATTCCAATACGGTGGCGGCAGCGGCGATGGTCAAAGAGGCAGAACTGCAGCTCAGCTATTGCACGGTGATTTCCCCGATCACGGGACGTGCGGGAAGGCGGGCGGTGGATGCGGGGAATGTGGTGAAAGAGGATGAAACGGACCTGGTGGTGATCAACCAGCTCAGGCCGATTGAGGTCATTTTTTCGGTTCCTGAGCAGTATTTCGGCGACATCCAGCGCTACACGAACCTGGGTGAGCTGAAGGTGACCATCACAACGAGCGGCAGTGAGAGCCAGGTGATTGACGGGGTGCTGTCCTTTGTGGACAATGCCATCAAACCTGCCACCGGAACGCTGGAGATGAAGGCGACGATGGCGAATGAAAACCTGACTTTGTGGCCGGGGCAATATGGCGAAGTGGCTCTGACGCTGACGACGCAGCCGGATGCCCTGGTGATACCGGCGACGGCGGTGCAGACAGGACAGGACGGGCAGTATGTTTTCCTCGTCAAGGATGACAGCACCGTGGATGTGCAACCCGTGACCATTGAGCGGACGCTGGGTGCGGAAGCCATCGTGAGCAAGGGACTGAAAAAGGGGGATGTAGTGGTCATTGACGGCCAGTTGCGCCTGGTCAGGGGCAGCCGGGTGGAGATCAAGCCGCCGGTGGGGATGACACCGCAGGCGGATGAAGCGGCAAGCAAACTGTCCCAGGCCCAAATCCAATGACCCCGGAACGCTGCATCCACCGGCCGGTGATGACCACACTGGTCATGGCCGGCATTCTCGCCTTTGGCATGCTGGCTTTTCAAAAGCTGCCGGTCAATGACCTGCCCAACGTGGACTTCCCGACGATTTCCGTCACGGCCAGCATGCCAGGGGCGAATCCGGAGACGATGGCGGCCTCCGTGGCGACGCCGCTGGAACGGCAGTTTTCGACCATTGCGGGCATTGACTCCATGAGCAGCACAAGTGCGCTGGGGACGACGAACATCACGATCCAGTTCAATCTGGACCGGAGCATTGACGGAGCCTCGCTGGATGTGCAGTCGGCCATTTCATCGGCGCTGCGCTACCTGCCGGATGACATGCCGAGCATCCCGTACTTCCGCAAAGTGAACCCGGCGGATTTCCCCATCCTGATCATGCAGCTGGGATCTGACACGCTGCCCATCTCCACCGTGGATGAGTACGCGCAGACGGCACTGGCGCAGCGCATCAGCATGGTGGAGGGGGTGGCGCAGGTGCGTGTCTTTGGCTCGCAAAAATATGCCGTGCGGGTGCAGGCGGATCCGCTGAAACTGGCCTCCAAGGGCATCAGCCTGGATGAGGTGAGGGCGGCCATTGAGGCAGGCAACAGCAACCTGCCAGCCGGGACCCTGCAAGGGGATGAGCAAAACTTCACGGTGCAGACGAGCGGCAAGCTGACCACCGCGGAAGAGTTCCGGCCATTGATTGTTGCTTACCGGGAAGGCGCACCCGTGCGCCTGGAGCAGGTGGCCAATGTGCTGGACAGCGTGGAGGACAACCAGATCGCCAACTGGTCCAGCAAGGGCAAGCGTGCCATCTTGCTGGCGGTGCAAAGGCAGCCAGGGGCCAATACGGTGGCGGTAGTGGACGCAGTGAAGGAGCTGCTGCCATCTGTGAGTGCGCAGATGCCGGCGGGCATGGACCTGGAGATCCTCATTGACCGCTCCCATGCCATCCGTGAATCCGTGCATGATGTGCAGCTCACGCTGGTTCTCACCATCGGCCTGGTGGTGGTGGTGATTTTCATGTTCCTGCGCAACCTGCGCGCGACCATCATCCCCAGCATCGCCATCCCACTGTCCATTGTGGGGACGTTTGCGGTGATGCACCTGCTGGGCTTCAGCATGAACAACATCTCCCTGATGGCGCTGACGCTGAGCGTTGGCTTCATCGTGGATGACGCCATCGTGGTATTAGAAAACATCGTCCGCCATATTGAAAAGGGGGAGTCCGTCTGGGAGGCCGCGCTGAAAGGATCCAAGGAGATCACCTTTACGGTCATTTCGATGACGTTGTCTTTGGCAGCGGTGTTCCTGCCGGTACTGTTTATGGGCGGCATTTTGGGACGGTTGCTGAATGAATTCGCCATCACCATCGGGGTGGCCATTTTGATCTCCGGCTTTGTCTCGCTGACTCTGACGCCGATGCTGTGCAGCCGCTTTTTAAAACCTCACCAGAAGCAGGAAAAGCATGGCTGGTTTTACCGGGTAACAGAACGGTTTTTCGACGGGCTGCTGAAGGTGTATGATGTCACGCTGAAGTTCAGCCTGCGGCACCGTGTGAGCATGATGGTGGTGACGCTGGGCACAGTGGTGGGGACGGCGTGGCTGTTTATGCATCTGCCCAAAGGATTCATCCCGACCGAGGATACCGGCCAGGTGATGGTGATGACAGAAGGGGCGCAGGACGCCTCTTTTGAAACGATGGTGCGGCATCAGCAGGCGGTGGCAGAAGTGCTGGCCAAAAATCCGCATGTGAAGACCTTCAGCTCCAGCGTGGGGGCCAGCGGCTCCAGTTCCACAGCCAACAGCGGGCGCATGTTTGTGAGCCTGAAGCCCCGCAGCGAGAGGCCCTCCGCTTATGAAATTGTGGACACGCTGCGACCGCAACTGGCGGCGATCCCCGGCATCCGCGCCTTTCCCCAGGTGCCCACCAGCATCCGCATCGGCGGGCGCAGCACCAAGAGCCCCTTCCAGTTTACCCTGGCCGGGGTGGACCTGAAGGAGCTGTTTGAAGTGGCTCCGAAGATCGAGGCGCAGATGGCCGCGCTGCCGGAGCTGACGGATGTCACAAGCGACCTGCTCATCACCAGCCCGCAGGTGTTTGTGCAGGTGAACCGCAACAAGGCGGCCTCCCTGGGGGTGACGGCCACGCAGATCGAAAACGCCTTATACAATGCCTATGGCTCGCGCCAGGTGTCTTCCATCTACACGCCGACTAACCAATATTATGTACTTCTGGAGGTGGACCCGGCCTACCGCGCGGACATGGAATCCCTGGGCCTGCTTTACATCCGGGGGGCCAACAGCGAACTGGTACCGCTGTCCAGCGTGGCCACCATCAGCCGCACAGTGGGACCGCTGACGGTGACGCACTCCGGCCAGCTTCCAAGTGTGACGATCAGCTTTGCCACCAAGCCCGGAGTCTCCCTGGGACAGGCCGTCACGGCCATCAATGAGGTGGTGGGCAAGGATCTGCCAGCGGGCATCACCACCGCCTTCCAGGGGGAGGCGGAGGCGTTTCAATCCTCGCTAAAGGGCCTGGGCCTGCTGCTCATCATGGCGGTGGTGGTCATCTATCTGGTGCTGGGCATTCTGTATGAGAGCTTCATCCATCCGCTGACCATTCTCTCCGGCCTGCCCTCCGCAGGGATGGGGGCGCTGGTGACGCTGTGGGCCTTTGGTTATGAACTGAATCTGTATGGCTTTGTGGGCGTGCTGATGCTCATCGGCATTGTGAAGAAGAACGCCATCATGATGATTGACTTCGCCCTGGAGGCGGAAAGGACGGAGGGCAAGAAACCTGCGGAGGCCATTTATGAAGCCTGCCTGGTGCGCTTTCGCCCCATCATGATGACCACCTTTGCCGCCATCATGGGCGCGCTGCCCATCGCCCTGGGCCTGGGTGCCGGAGCGGAGGCCCGGCGGCCGCTGGGTCTGGCCGTGGTGGGCGGGCTGCTGCTTTCGCAGTTGCTCACGCTGTACATCACCCCGGTATTTTACATCTATATGGACAAGCTGAGCCATCTTTTCCGCAAGGAGAACAAGGTGGGCCATGTCGAGGAGGGCACGCCTGCCCCCGTGGCGGCGTGAAGTTTTAAAGGAGATCCACCGTCTTCGCAGTCGCACCTTCATGGAGGGAAAGGGCAGCGTGGCCGTTGTCGCCGAGGGTTTGGCGTTGGGCGGGGTCGTCTAACAAATGATTGAGTGAGGTTTCCAAGGCGACCACATCGGGGACTTGAACGGCGCCTTGGCGGACCAGGAGGAGGTCAATGAGGGCCTGGAAGTTTTCCATATGGGGGCCAAAGAGGACGGGCTTGCGGGCCATGACAGCTTCAGCGGGATTTTGACCGCCGGTGGCGAGGAAGCTTTTGCCGACGACGACGAGGGTGGCCAGTTCCTGCCAGGCACGGAGCTCGCCGGTGGTGTCAATGAGGAGGTCCAAGGTGGGGGCCTGGATATGGCTGCGGCACTGGGGCTGAAGACCGGCGGCGGTGAGCTCCTGCATCAAGGCGGCGGCGCGCTCGACATGACGGGGCACGATGAGCAGCGCGAGTGAAGGATGCTTTTGGCGGAGACGCAGAGTCATCTGCGCCAGCAGGATTTCCTCCCCCGGATGGGTGCTGGCGAGCAGGAGCGTGGGCTGATTGGACGTGATGCCTGCGGTTTCCAAAACAGCACGCAAGGCCTGCACCTGGGCGACATCCGGGGCGGCTCCCTGGGGATCAAACTTGATGCTGCCCGTATGATGCACACGCTCCGGTGGCAGGCCGAGACCGGTCCAGCGGCGGACGTCTTCCGGCTCCTGCACGAGCACCTGGTGCAGCAGCCCAAAGATGGGCTTGATGAAGAAACCGAACTTCAGGAAGCGGCGCTCCGAGCGGGGCGAAAGGCGCGCATTGACCAATGAAACCGGAATGCCGCGATGCACGGCGGAGGAGACGAGATTTGGCCACACCTCAGCCTCCACCAGGATGAGTTGTGCGGGAGTAAGCTGGCTGAGAAAGCGTGCGCCCACGCCGGGAAGGTCCAAAGGGGAGTACAAAACGACGACTTTGCCTGCCTGACTGGCTGCAAACCCAGCGGCCTGTGCATAGCCGGTGGGCGTGGTGGTTGTGAGGATGATGCCGGTCTGCGGACGAGTTTTTAAAAGCAGGGCGATGAGCTTGGTGGCGATGCCCACCTCCCCGACACTGACCGCATGGATCCACAGGCGGTCTTTGCCCCCAGGCAGGGCGGCGACGGCCTGAAGCTGCGTCTCGGAAAAAGAGCCGAGCCTTTGTGCCAGGTCCCGCCAGTGGCCGCCGCGCTGGCGCATCTTGCGGATGGCTCCCGGCAGCATGCAGAGCACGCCGATGGGGAGGACAAGATTATAGAGGCAAAGGCTGAGAATTTTAGACATGCGGCAGAGGGCGGCCTGATAACGGCGGAAAATACGATGGTGGATTCCATGCCATCGCCCGGCGCGGACGCTACCGCTTTCTCAACCAGAGAATGCGGGTGCTGCCGTATTCACGGTCCCGCACCATCTCCCAGGGGCTCCAGTCCTCAAGCCCATGGCGTGTGGCCCGGCACTCCAGGATGAGGCTACCGCCGGGCGCAACGAGGCTTTGCAGATCCGGCATCTGGGCGAGCTTTAAACTGAGGTCTTCCTCCCCCGGTTTGTTCGCATAGGGCGGATCGGCAAAAACGAGGTCAAACACGGCACTTCCCTGCCCTGCCATTTGGGGCAGCATTTTGAAGACATCGCCCTGCCTCACTGCAGCGCTTTCAAGCCGGGTCTTGGTGATGTTTTTGCGGATGACGTCACAGGCCGCGCGGTCCTGCTCGATGAGCAAGGCGCTGGCGGCCCCTCGGCTGAGGCATTCCAGGCCCAGGGCACCGGAACCGGAGAAGACATCCAGCACACGGGCATCCGCGACGAGGTCCCCCAGCATGTTAAAAATGGCCTGTTTCACCCGGTCCTGGGTGGGACGGGTGACGTTTTTGGGGACTTCCAGGGGGATGCCCCCGGCACTGCCTGAGGTGAGCCGCATGGGGGAGAATAGAAGATGGATGCCGATTGGACAATCCGTGACTTTTGAAATAGGCGATTTGTGGAAAGTCAGCCGCTTATGAGGAAGTCGGGGCAGCGACCTCGGAGATGGCCATGCGCAGGGCCTGGACCATAGTGGTCAGCTCCACATGGGTGGCTGCGAGCGGGGGCATGAGGACAAGAGTATCCACCACAGGCCGCGTGAGCAGGCCGTGCTGGCGGGCGGCCAGGCAGGTCTTCACCCCCATGAGCCGCTCCGGGGCATAAGGACCGATCTCGATGCCGGCGATCATGCCGCACTGGCGGATGTCCATGACAGAAGGCAGATCGCGAAGGGTGGTGAGGAGGTGAGTGAAGTGGGCGACTTTTTCCGGCAAATGCTCCAGCACACGTTCCTCACGAAAGACCTGGAGGCTGCCCAAGGCGGCGGCGCAGCCGAGCTGGTTGGCGGTGTAGCTGTGCCCGTAATAGAAAGCGCGACCAGGGCCAAGGAAGCCTTCGAAGACACGCTCGGTGGTCAGCGTGGCGGCCAGCGGCAGATAACCACCGGTTAGGCCTTTGGCCAGGCAGAGGAAGTCCGGAATCACGTCCTCATGCTGGCAGGCGAACATTTTGCCAGTGCGGCCGAAGCCGGTCATCACTTCATCCAGGATAAGAAAGATGTCGTGCTGGCGGCACCAGTCGCTGAGAGCTTTTAACATGCCTTTGGGCCAGAGGCGCATCCCGGCGCTGCCTTGGATCAGCGGCTCGATGATCACAGCAGAAAGACGTTTTATTTCATCTCTTGTTAGGTCATCCAGAGCCTCCAACGTGGGCACGCGCTGGACCCGATAACCAAAGTCATTGCCACTGCCTTTGAAGATGGGAATGCCTCCCACACTCGCCGCACCTAGGGTATCCCCGTGATAAGCGCGATCAAAAGCCAGGATGGTATCGCGGGACGGATGGCCGTTTTGCTTCCAGTATTGCAAGGCCATGCGGATGGCGCATTCGATGGCCGTGGAGCCATTGTCCGAATAGAAGACGCGGCTGAGGTCGCTGCCAGGCAGCAGGTCCACGAGTTGTTTGCCCAACTGGATGGCGGGTTCATGGGTGAAGCCGAGAAAAGACGTGTGGGCCACCTGGTCCAATTGCGCACGGATGGCGGCATTGATCGTCGGATGTCCGTGCCCGTGGATGTTGGTCCAGATAGAACTGTTACCATCCAGATATTCCCGGCCGTGCTGGTCCTTCAAATAACAGCCGTGACCGGAGACGAGCATCAGCGGTTCATGCCCTTCCTCACACCACGCCTGCATCGGCGTGAAGGGGTGCCAGAGGTGGCGTTTTTCGGTCTGAAGGAGGGAGGTCATGGAAGCAACGAAGATCCAGGGACGAAGTCCTGCGGGACGCAGGACTTAGCACGCGGGACGCGTGCGCTCCAGTTACATCCCTCAAGCCGCGTCCAGCCCAAACGCCGTATGCACGGCGCGGGATGCATTTTCAATGTCTGCTTCCTGGACGATCACGGCGGTCTTGATCTCGCTGGTGGAGATCATGAGAATGTTCACGCTGACATCGGCCAGGGCTTTGAACATCTTGGCCGCGACGCCGCTGTGGCTGCGCATGCCGATGCCGACCACGCTTAGCTTGGCCACGCCGGATTCCGTCCGCAGCGCCACGTTTTCCCCCAGGCTTCCCAGAATCTCACGCAGGGCTTTTTCTGCTTTTGGCAAATCGGCTGCACTGAGGGTAAAGGAAATGTCGGTCTCGCCGTCGAAGGACACGTTCTGGACGATCATATCAATCATCACATTGGCACCGGCGATGGCGCCGAAGATGATGGATGAAATGCCCGGGCGGTCCGGCACATCGTCAATGGTGATCTTGGCCTGGTTGCGCTCAAGACTGACGCCGCGCACGACGACGGATTCCATACCGGGGGTTTCTTCTTTCACAAGGGTTCCTGGGTTGTTGTTGAGGCTGCTGCGCACTTCAAAGCGCACACCAAATTTCTTGGCAAATTCCACACTGCGGCTCTGCATCACCTTGCTGCCGCTGCTGGCCATCTCCAGCATTTCATCATAACTGATCTCTTCGATCTTCGTGGCACACTTCACCACGCGCGGATCACAGGTATAGACGCCGTCCACATCCGTATAGATCTGGCACAGGTCAGCCTTGATTGCTGCGGCCATCGCGATGGCTGTTAAATCGCTACCGCCACGGCCCAGCGTGGTGATCTCGCCACTCGCCGTTTCCCCCTGGAAACCGGCCAGCATGACGATGTTGCCTTCATCCAGCATCTTGTGCACGGCATCCGGCGTGATATTCACGATGCGGGCCTTGGTGTGCATCCCGTCCGTGGAGATGCCGGCCTGCGCGCCCGTCAGGGACACTGCCTTGCCGCCCAGCGCATTGATGGCCATGGCGGTCAGCGCGATGGTTGTCTGCTCACCTGTGGAAAGCAGCACGTCCATTTCACGCTCGCTCGGCTCCTGCTCAGGGGAGACTTCCTTGGAAAGCTTGATCAGCCCGTCCGTGACCCCGGACATGGCGGAGACCACGGCCACCACCTGGTTTCCAGCGCGCTGCGTCTCCAGGATGCGGCGGGCGCAGTTACGGATGCGTTCTGGGTTACCAACGGATGTACCGCCGTATTTCTGGACAATGAGAGCCATGGCTGGGAAAGGGCGGCGAAAGTGGCACGCCCTGCCCCGCGTGCAAATGGGAAATCACGCAGAGTATCCGTAATCCATCCCATCCCTGCCGGGGGACAACCGAAGGATACATGCGGGAATTGAATTCTAAAAATTCCCTCTCCGATCATTTCTGCCCCTTGAAAAAGAGGGTTAGAAAGACATTGTGACGTGATTGGAGAGGTTTTTGGACCGTTGATGGACCACCCTCACCTCACTTTTCCCAGCCAAACTCCTTGCCGTTCGTCCTGCCTCTGATAAAAAAGGCCGTTCGTCTCAAGCAGCAGGCACGTCTTTTTATATGAAGTTCACGATCAGCAAGGAATCTCTCCAGCAGGCCATCCAGCAGGTACAGCACGTCGTCAGTGCCCGCACCACCCTGGCCATTCTCTCCAACGTCCTGCTCCGCGCCAAGGATGGCGTCCTGGAACTGACCACCACCGACCTGGATGTTGGTGTAACCTGCAGCGTCGCCGCTGAGGTGGAAGAGGAAGGCGCCACCACTCTGCCAGCCCGCCGTCTGGCGACGATCATTCGTGAACTCCCCTCCGAAAACATCGAGATCAGTGTGGACGAAAAAAACGTCGCCTCCATCCGCAGCGGCCCGTCTTTCTTCAAAGTGCTGGGCCTTACCAGCGAGGAGTTCCCTGCCCTGCCACGCTTTGACGACGCCCGCGAGTTCCGCATTGACCAGCAGATCCTGCGCGACTGCCTGAAAAAGACATCCTATGCCATCTCCACGGACGAAACCCGTTATGTGCTCAACGGCATTCTGTTCTCCTTCAAAAACAACACCCTGACCATGGTGGCCACGGATGGCCGCCGTCTGGCCATGGTGGAGCAGGAGCTGGAATTTCCCCAGAGCCAGGAAGTGGACATCATCGTCCCAACGAAAGCTGTGAACGAACTGGCCCGCCTTCTGGGCGACCTGGGCGAAGTCATCATCCGTGTCACCAATACCCAGGTCGGCTTTGATCTGGGCGATGGCCTGCTGATCAGCAAGCTGATAGATGGCAACTATCCGAACTACCGTCAGGTCATCCCTGGCGAGGCTAAGGAACGCATCGCCCTGGAGCGTGAAGTCTTCCTGAAGGCCATCAGCCGCGTTTCCTTGCTGGCCAGTGAGAAGTCCAACTCGGTGAAGTTCCAGTTCACTCCCGGCCAGGTGGAGATCATTGCCAGCAGCCCGGACATTGGTGAGGCGCGTGAAACCATCGCCATCAATTACAAAGGCGCCTCCATCACGATCGCCTTCAACCCCGAATTCACCATGGCTCCCCTGCGCAACCTGAGCGCAGACGAAGTCCATCTGCATCTCATTGACGAAATCAGCCCCGGCGTCCTGCGTACCGGGACCAACTTCCTCTATGTGCTCATGCCCATGCGTGTGAACAGTTAATAACCAAACCTCCCCCTTCCCCGATGCAGCGCTTCACGCATCTTCTCCTCCTCACGGCGGTCACCGCCGGTCTTGCCAGTTGCTATGGTCCCGAGCCACGCCCCTTCGCCGGACGTGGACGTTCCCTGGACGCGCCGCCACGGTATGGCGATCCCAACCGCTATGTTGAGCCTGTTCCCCAGGGGCCGATTGACCAGCCCATGGGACCGCAGGTACCCCAGCCGAGCCTGGATCCTTCCGGTGCTCCTGTCGTGGACCCAGGGCTGAGCCTGAGCCCCACTACTCCTTCCGTACCAGGGGGTCAGGAAACACCTCCCCCTGTGGTGGTAGTACCCCCGCCTGACACCAGTACACCCACTGCTCCGGTGACTCCTCCGCCTCCAAGCGATGTCCCTTATGCACGTGCTGTCCCAGGCAAACCCGGTTTCGTTTACAGCCCCAAGGACCCCAAGAAGATCATCAGCGTCGAAGGTCTGCGCGCCGGCCAGAAAGCCCGCGACCCGGAAACGGGTGACATCTTCCGCGTGCCATATTAAGCCAGGCACGTGAGTTCTGAGACAACCATCGCCATTTACGGACCCGGCCTCCTCGGCGGGTCGCTGGCTCTTGCCATCCAGGAGCGGATGCCAGGAATAGCGTTGCGGCTCTGGGCGCGCAGGGATACAGCAGAAGCCGGCATTCGTGACCGGGGGATCCAGGCGGAATTTTTTACCGATGCGACTGCTGCCGCCCAAGGAGCCAGCCTCATCATTCTCTGCACCCCGGTGGAGACGATGCCTGCCCAGGCAGCCCAGATCGCCAAGGCGGACCTGTCAGCGGATTGTCTCATCACCGATGTTGGCAGTGTCAAAGGCAGCGTCGTACGCGCCCTGGAGCCCATCCTCGGCTCACGCTTCATCGGCAGCCACCCGATGGCCGGTTCTGAAAAAGCAGGCATCGAAACCGCCCGCTCCTGCCTTTTCCAAAATGCCACCTGCCTGATTACACCAGGAGCACGGACGCCCCCGTCCACATCCAAACTTCTCCTCCGCCTCCGCACCTTCTGGCAAGCCCTCGGCTGCAACGTCCTCGAAATGTCCCCTGAGGAGCATGATGAAAAAGTGGCCCGCATCTCCCATCTGCCCCACATGATGGCCGCTATCACCACCCTGGCCGCCCTGCGCACAGATCCCGCTGCCGTCGCCTGCGTAGCCAATGGCTTCCGCGATACCACCCGCGTCGCCGGGGGCGACCCGGGTCTGTGGACCGGCATCGCCCTCGAAAACCGGCAGGCCCTCCTGGTCCAGCTTCAGACAGCCTCAACCACACTGACAGAGCTTCTTGAAATCCTCGGCAAGCCGGACGAAGAAGAACTCCGCCGATTTCTTGCCGAAGCTCAAAGCCTCCGCAGAACAGTCCCGGCGGCCGTCTCCTGATATGGCCACACTGAAAGTCCGAAAACTCAAATCCTTCCCCGCAGAAATCTCCGTTCCAGGAGACAAAAGCATCAGCCACCGCGCCGCCATGTTTGCCGGCATGGCCACCGGCACCACCATCATTGACGGCTTCCTGCCCAGTGAAGACTGCCTCTGCTCCGTCAAGGCCATGGAGGCCATGGGAGCCACGGTGGAGCCGCTGGAAGAGACCGGCGGCATCGGACTGACCAAGCTGGCCATCACCGGCCACGGCCCCCAGCTCAAAGCCCCCTCAGGTCCTGTGGACTGCGGCAACTCCGGCACCACCATCCGCCTGCTTTCCGGCATCCTCGCCGGCCAGAACTTCACGACCGAGATGTTCGGGGATGCCTCCCTTTCCAAACGCCCCATGAAACGAGTGGCGGATCCTCTGCGCCTCATGGGTGCCCAGGTGGAAGGCCAGGGTGAGAAAATTTGCGCCCCCCTGAAGGTCACCGGAGGTTCCCTCCAGGCCATCACTTACACCCTGCCGATGGCCAGCGCGCAGGTGAAGTCCGCCATCCTGCTGGCGGGTCTCTTTGCCCCTGGCAAGACCACCGTCATCGAGCCGGTGGCCACGCGTAACCACACGGAGCGCATCATGTCCCACTTCGGCATCAAATGGCTGCGTGAAGGCAATGCCATCTCCGTCTATGGCGGCCAGTCCGCGCGCGCCACCGACATTGTCGTGCCCGGCGACATCTCCAGCGCCGCCTTCTGGATGGTGGCCGCCGCCGCCAGCCCCGGCCAGCAGATCACCCTGAAAAACGTCGGCCTTAACCCAACTCGCACAGGCGTCATCAATGTCCTCCTGCGCATGGGTGCCCACATCCACAATTCTGAGGAAACCACCGCTGGCGAGCCTCGCGGCAATGTCACGGTCAAAGGAGGAGAGCTGAACGCCACCGTCATTGGCGGAGCGGAGATCCCCAACGTCATTGACGAGCTGCCCATCCTGGCCGTCGCCGCCGCCCTGGCCCGTGGCACAACCCGCATCCAGGATGCCCATGAGCTGCGCGTCAAAGAGACGGACCGCATCGCGGCAGTCGCTGAAAACCTCCGCCGCATGGGCGTCACTGTCACCGAGTTTGACGACGGCATGGAAATCCAGGGCGGAGCCAAACTCCACGGTGCCACCATCAGCACCTACCACGACCACCGCATCGCCATGGCTTTCGCCATCGCAGGCCTCTTTGCCGAAGGTGAAACCGTCATCGAAGGCTCCGAATGCATCGGCACCAGCTACCCCGGCTTCGAGCACGACCTCGCCCTCTTCCAGAAAAACGAAACCGGTGAATCGCCCATTCCGGTGATTTCCCGAGCGCCACGAAAATTGAAATGATGAATATTGTCATCACCATCGACGGCCCCGCCGCCTCGGGCAAAAGCAGCGTCGCACGCATCCTCGCCCAACGTTTGGGATACATTTATGTCAATACGGGCAACATGTACCGGGCCATGACCTGGGCCGTTTTACAGACGGACATTGACCCTAATGACATGGATGCCGTGCGAGAAACAGCAAAGAAGATTCTGATTGAATCCCCGGTCTTAGAAGGCCAGACGCAAGTATCCGTGAATGGCAAACTGCTCACAGCGGATGACCTGAATAGCGATCCCGTCAACCGGGGTGTCTCACTCGTCGCGCGGGTGCCGGAGGTCAGGTCGCGGCTGGTGGCGGATCAGCGAGCGCTGTCCAGCCTTGGCCCTCTGGTCATGGAAGGGCGGGACATCGGCAGTGTGGTGTTCCCCGAAAGCCCGCTGAAGTTTTATATTGATGCCAGCGAGGAAGTCAGGGCCGCCCGCCGTCAGGCCCAGGGCCATACGGACCAGGTGGCCGAGCGTGACCGCCTGGACTCCACCCGCAAGACCTCTCCTCTGGTCATCCCGGAGGGCGCTATCGTGATTGATAACAGCCACCTTACCCTCGAAGGTGCCGTGCAGGCCGTTCTTGACCGTCTGCCGGCAAAGTGAAGCGGGCACTCCTGCCTGCTTGCTAGAAAACCTCGCTGATTGATCTCCATGATGTCCATCACTTCCGCCACCTGGCATCCGGGGCCTCTGTCACCTCATCGGCCTTTCAGCCTCACTTTGGCAGGCAGGAGTGCCCACCTCACTTCCCACCCTGAGTTCGCATGAATCTTTCTTACCGCATCGGTCACATCATGTTCCGCGCTTTCGCCCGGAGCTTTTATGACTTTCGTGTCATTGGCGAGGAGAACCTCAAGCTCCCGGGTGCCGCACTGGTGGTGGCCAACCACGTCAGCTTCATGGACCCGCCCTTCATCGGCCAGGCCTTTGACGAAGCCATCTACTTCTTCGCCCGCAAGTCCCTCTTCGATCATCCCATGGCAGGCAAGCTTCTGCGCAGCTGGCACTCCATCCCCATTGACCGTGATAAGCCCGATGCCTCCAGCCTTAAGACCACCATCCGCCTGCTGAAGAGCGGCAAAAAGGTGCTCATGTTTCCTGAAGGTACCCGCAGTTATGACGGCCAGCCCATGAAGGCCGAGGCGGGCGTGGGCCTCTTCATTGCCAAGAGTAACGCCCCTGTGCTGCCCGTGCGCATCCATGGCACCTTTGAGGCCTACCCGCGCGGTGCCAAATTCATCCGCCCCGCCCGCATCCGCCTCGTCGTCGGCAAATCTTATCAGCCCGATCTCAAAGCCCGCGCCGCCGCTGAAGGCCGCGACCTCTACCAGTCTCTCGCCGATGAGGTCATGGACCGCATCAGCGAGCTGACGTTGTAAAGGCTGATACCTTAGCCTGATCAGGCCTTCTTTTTCTCCTTGCCTGCCTCCACATTTTCCGGCTTCTCCGGTTCAGGAAGCTGGAACTTGGTCACGCCCGGCATCGGCATCGGAGTCGGTGTGAAGCTGTCGCCCCATTTCAGGTCATCCGGTGCCAGATCCTGCGTGCAGGCCAGCATATGGTCCCAGGTGATGAGCTGCCCCGTGTAGGCGGCCTCACGACCCATGATGCCCACCAGGGTGGAGAGCATCATGCGCTCGCCGTCATTGATCACTTCGCCTTTGCGGATGGCATTGAAGAGGGCTTCATGCTCCAGATCATACATGTTTTTCTCGCTGCCACGGAAGCGCCAGCGCTTGGGTCCGTCAATAAAGGGAGCCGATCCTTTGCCAATGATGAGTACGCCTTTTTCACCACGCACCACATCCTGGTTATGCCCGGCGCAGCCTTTGATCTGGCGGTTGGCCAGATGGCACATCAGGCCGTTGCCCCATTCAAAAGCGGCATGAAAGTGGTCGTAAATATTGCCGCCTTCCGCCGGGATCTGGCGGCCGCCTGTGGCGATGCAACTGACGGGCGGTTTGTCCCCCATGGCCCAGCAGATCTTGTCAATGCTGTGCACGGCCTGCTCGGCGATGCTGTCGCCGCTGAGCCAGGAAAAGTTATACCAGTTGCGTATCTGCCACTCCACATCGCTCATCGCCGGCGTGCGGGCGCTGGCGGGCGGCATGGGCTTCACCGGACCGGTGTGATAGGTGGCCAGCACGCTCGTGACTGCGCCAATGTCGCCATCCTGTACACGCTTGAAGGCCTCCGAGCGGGAGGTGCTGTAGCGCCAGCAGAAGCCGGCTACCAGGTTCAGTTTTTTCTCCGCCGCCTTCTTCACCGCCGCCATGGCCAGGTGATAACCTATGGTGTCCACGGCCATGGGTTTTTCGGCAAAAATGTGCTTCCCGGCATCCACTGCGGCCATCAAATGAACCGGACGGAATCCCGGAGGGCTAGCCAGGAGCACCACGTCCACGCCGCTGTCAATGAGCTTCTGGTAGGCATCCAGGCCGATGAAACGCTTGTCCGGCTGCACGTCCACCCGGTCCGGATATTTTTGGGACAGACTCTTGATGCTGTTCTCAATCTGGGCGTCATCAATGTCCGCCATTGCCACGATTTTGGCATTGTAATCCGCCCCCAGCGCCTGTGAAGCCGCCCCCGTGCCACGCCCGCCACAGCCCACTAGGCCGATGCGTAGCGTTTCCATAGAGTCCACTTTCTGCTGCGCACGGAGGGTGCCAGCAGCGGTGAGAATGGCGGCAGAGCCGGTGGTCTGGGCAAATTGACGGCGGGTAAACACGGAGGTCATAGAAAAGGAGTAATCGTGCAGGGCACTGCCATCCTTTCGCGGATTGGTAATGCGAAATGGATGAAATGTGCCCCAAATGCCTTTTACTTCCCGCTAACATCAAAGCAAAATAGCAGTTCCTGGTCACGGAGGAAGAGGTGGCCGCCGCTGACGACGGGGTGGGTCCAGATCATGCCCTTGGCATTGCGCTGGGTGGTCTGGGGCTGGAGGGTGAAGCGGCCTTTCTCTTCCCATTCTTTGGGGTTGGCCTCGATAAGGACGGCGGTGCCGGTTTTTTCCTCCAGCAGGTAAAGCATGCCGTCGGCGCTGTGGATGGCTCCCTTGCCCAGAGCTTTCTTTTCAGCCCACTGCACCACGCCCGTTTTGAAATCCAGACAGCTCCAGCCGGCTTTGTCGGAATAGCCATAAAGATGATCTCCCACCAGAACCATGCCGCCGTGATGGTTCACCATGTCGGTGCTGTCATACAGAGGCTCCAGTACGTTGTCCGGACCGATTTTGAAGGACTTGCAGCCGACTCCGTATCCGGCGGCGACGAAGACCTGGCCATCTTTAAAAATGGGCGTGGGGATCACCGCTGTTTTGCCAGGGAATTCAGTCTTCCAGAGCAGCTTGCCATCGGCAGCGTTCACGCCCCCGACACTCTGCATGGTGAGCTGGATGAGCTGACGGGTGCCGTTGTGGTCCACGGCGATGACGGAGGCGTACTGGGCCGGATCGGTCCATTCAGCGGACTGCCAGACCTTGGCCCCCGTTGTTTTGTCAAAGGCAGCCAAAGTGCCCTGCGCACCGCCAGGGGTGACGATGACCAAGTTTCCTTCCACCAGCGGGCTTTCACAATAACCCCAGCCGGGAACTTTGCCGCCCAGGCTTTCCATGGTCACACGCCACAGTTCTTTGCCATCCACAGCACTCAGGCAGACCAGAGTTCCTTTGCCGCTAAGCGCATAAATTTTGTCGCCATCCACCGTGGGGGTGCTGCGGGGGCCATCGCCCCAGTTGTTCGTCAGCAGGGCACCGGCCTCAGCGGACCACTTTTCTTTCCCCGTGGCCGCATCTATGGCGATGACATACTCCACGGCATCCCGTGCACCCAGGGTATAAAGCGTGCCGCCAACGATCGAATATCCGGCATAGCCCAGCCCGGCGTCTTCGTTCATCCAGACTTTCTTGGGGCCATTGCCCGGCCACTTTTTCAGCAAGCCGGTTTCACTGGAGATATCCGTGCGGTCTGCCCCGCGAAAGGTGGGCCAGTCGGCCGCCTGGGTGGAAAGGCTGAAGAGAACAATGGCTGGGATATAGAATGGTTTCATGAAATGGAAAATCGAATACAAACTAAACGAAACGAAATTGAAGACGTTGCGATTGAGCGGGATAAGACGAGAAAATGCGAGGAAAATCTGAGCCTGCCTTTTGCCTTATGCATCCGACCAGACACCCGAGGCCCGCAGGACGGTCTCATGCAGCGCGATGTCATGGGCAGCATCCCAGGCCAGCTTTTTCTCTCCTCGGACGACTTGAGCCAGATCCATAAATTCCAGATCGTAGCGACCTTTGGGCACCTCCAACTGGAAGGACTGGCTGCCTTTTTTATAGCTTCCACGGGCCTGGGTGAGGGAAAGATTTACCTTTCCTGATTCCAGCGGCAGGATCTCAAAGGTGCCTTCGGTGCCGGTGACGTTGAAGCGGCGGCGCGGCCCGCCAAAAGGATCGGTGTGGTTGCAGCGGATGACGGCGGTGGCCTTGGGATACTGGAGCACGGCCATTTGATTGTCCTTCACTCCATCGCTGCCATGAGGCGTTGAAAACGGATGCACGGACTCAGGCTTGCCCATGAGGGTCAGGACGATGTCCATGACATGACATGCCAGCTCAAACATGCCTCCGCCAGGGAGCGCGCCGATCTCCTTCCGCGTGGCCTCATTGGCCAGTTTGCCCATGGCAGCATCAATCTCTGTGATCTCCCCCAGCCAGCCTTCATTGACGGCCTGGATGAGCAAGGTGAAAGCGGGATTGTAGCGAAGCATGTAGCCCATCTGAACGGTCAGAATTCGCTTTTCCGCCTCCAGGCGCATGGCTTTGAATTCGGCATGGTCCAGGGAGCCGGGCTTGTCCAGATGCACGTGCTTGCCTGCCTGCAGGCAGCGCAGCGCGGTGGCGCAGGAGGATTCCACCCGAGTCTCCACCGCCACCGCTTTGAGGTCGGGCGTGGCGAGCAGTTGCTCCTCCGTCATCAGGGTGAGGCCGTCGTAGGGGGCCTTTTTCGTGACCGTGGACTGAAGCGAGGATTCAGGCTCCACAAGGCCCACCACCTGCCAAAGGTCAGGCAGGCTGCGGATGGCGGCCATCTTTCCGGCGGCATGGGCATGGCCGCTGCCGATCTGACCGATGAAAAGCCGCTTGTTGTCCTCTGCGGCCACGCTGGCATTGACGGCAATTGCGGAGGCGGAAGCAGCAAGAAAATGGCGGCGGGTCATGGCATGAATAAACGTGATTGGCGTCCCTTCATTTCACCGGCCGGATCTTGCCGCTGCCAGGGAGGGCGCTGAAGAGGAAAAAACGCGGGGATCGCAGGATATCGCCGACCTCCTTTAAGGCCACACGGGAAAGGTATCCGGAGAGCCGCTCATGAGCATCAGGATAACGTTCCAGATGATTTTCAAGAAAGCGGCGCAGGCGGGCATTGGCATTGTGCTCCACGGCCAGGGTGCCGAGATTCAGCAGCAACAGGATGACGCAAATGGCAATGAATGCAGCAATGGCAAAGCGGGGTGGGAAGCGCATGAACAACATTCCTCCAACGCCCAGCAGGCCAAAGATAGGGCCATAACGGTTCAGCCGGATGACGTTTTGCCGCCACTTGAGATCTCCCAATGCACCCTCAGTCTGGGTGGCGTGGGCGGCCTCGTGCAGGGCGATCGCCCAGGCTCCCATGGAACTGCCCTGCGACACCTTCGGGTCCAAAAAAAGACGGCGGCGGCGCGGGTCGAAGTAATTGGAGGCCATGCCGTCATGCTCAACGATCTCCACATCCGTTACCCCTTCAAAGGCCAGGAAGAGCTTCACAACCTCCTCGGCCGTATGAGCCGTTGGCGCACGCTCCTTCATCCCCGGTCCCGTCACCTGCGCAAAGCGGCCCGCCGCCCACTGGCAGACGCCAAAGCCCAGAAGGATGATGATGATAAAAATGGCCAGCATGCCGAAACGTGGGGCTGATGCGGAGAGAGGCAAGGAGCAGATGCGGGTATTCACTGCTTCACTTGATGCCCGGCAGCGGGCGCGGGCATCGCCTTATGCCACATGGCCCAACAACAAGTGCAGCAAAATATTTATCTCCCGCTCCTTATTTGCCTTTCTTCCACTGCCACGATTCGTCAAAGAATCCGGCATCGGTTATGCCGCCGGGGGCACGGCTGGTCTTCGGCTGGGCCAGGTCCACAATGGCCCAGTCGGGCAGCTTGGCCACCTGGCGGGCGTTGTTGAGATAGTCGTATTCGCGATAAGTGAAGCTGCTGTTGATGACGACGTAGCGTTGTGGATTCAGCGGATTCGGATACACCAGCACCGGGGCATGGGTTTTGACATCATAGGTCTTGCCATTGGCCACCAGCTTGTCAGCGGTCCATTCGATGGGCAGCTTGTCAATAATCCTGGCCAGCATGGCATTGCTCTTTGGATCGCCCCAAAGGATGAGGTTGCTGGAGGCAATGTCGGCATCGCTGATCTCCTTGTCGGCCTTGCTGGGAGCAATGCCCCGGAACTGCCGCTGCCATTCGAAGGCGGCTCGTTCCATCTCAGCCTGGGTCCAGACGGCGACCTTTTCATTCATCGCCATGCCCGTGGGGCTGACGTGAAGGAAGCTGTCCATAAAAGCATCGTCAATCGGGCCGGAGAGACCATGATGTTTGGCCAGCTTGCCCTCTTCCTGCGCCGTGGCCACCTGCGCCCACTGGCCGTTTTGCTTGCGAAAATGGACCCGCCAGGAGCGGTCGGACTTCGGCTTGGGCGCGGTGATTTCCTTGCCGTCAATCTTCACCACCGGCGCTTCCTTCACGCTGAAGGGAGAATGACCCGCTGGCATGTCAATGCTCAGCGCGGTGACGTTGCTGGTCGTCAGGGTGACTTCCTTTTCACCAGTGATCCTGGCATGCACTCGCGCACGCTCCCAGCTTTCCTCCAAGCCGTTCACCGTGATCCAGTGCATCTTGTGATAACGCAGGAAATACGTGGTGAAGTGAATCTCCTCCGGCGTGCGGTTGCGGCCCAGCGCAGCGATGTCCGCCAGGCGCTTCTCAATCTCGATCAAGGAATCCGGATGGATCTTGTGAGCCGTCTGCGGGCCGATGAGATGGATCATGTCAATACCCTCCTCCTTCAAATATCGCTCCATGATGTCAGCGGCCTGCTTCTGTTTATCAATCTCGCCGCTGTAGGCGATGGTCGGTGTATTGAAAAGGTTCACCGCACTGTCCGTGGCGTTATACCAGCGCCAGAGCGTCTTTTCATAGGAGGGCACCTTGGACACATCTTCCGTCTGGAAAACATTCAGGAACTCCGGCGTCTCAGAAAACCCCGCGCCAGGGCTGATAGCGCACCATTGATCCGAATAGTTCACCCCGAACTGCCAGGCCGCCGCGCCCCCCATGCTGAAGCCGCGCATGATGGTGCGGTCCTCGTCCACATTGTAAAATTTCTTCGCATGCGCCAGGGCCTCGAACAGGTCAATCTCACCCGCAAACTTGTTGGCGCAGCAATAGCGTCCATAGGGATGCAGGACGATGGCATTGGCAGGTGACACATTGCCCGTCTGCTTGCGCCGCTGGTCCACAAAGGCCAGCTCGCTCAGCGTTTCCCCACGGCCATGACACCACACATCCAGACGGGTGGCGGCCCCGCTGTAGCTTTCAGGAATGACCAGGCCATAGGGCTGGATGGAACCGTCAATCTTGGAGCGGTAAGCGCGGACGACGAGGCCCTTTTGCGTGGTCCAGGGGTGCTCGCCCTTTTTGAGCTGTTCGGCGCGCAGCTTGCCTTCGGCCAGCGTTTCGGCAGCAGCCTTCAGCTCCGTCAGTTTGTTGATCTGGTTGTATTTCAGCGCCCAGTCCACCGCCTTGTAAAAGACCTCCACATCCGGCAGCAGGTCTGCCAGCTTCGGGTTTTTCGCCTGCGCTTTGGCAGCGGCATCAATGGCGCTGCGCAGCTCGGCGAGCCCCTGGATCAAAGGCTTGGCATCAGCCTCTGGCACTTCCACGCCGAGAGGCGGAATGGGCCGCACATTGTCGGCCAGGTTATCCTTGGGCCCATCGGCAAAGGCCAGAGCGGGGATCAATAAAAAAGGGAGGTATTTCATGGTTGGAAAACAGAAGAGGGCTACGCTTGGCGACGGGTCTTTTTGGCAGCCTTGGTGGCTTTTGCGGACTTAGCTGTCTTGGCAGGCACGATGAGATCGCAGGAATGGATTTCAAAAGGCGCACCTGTCGCGCTGTCGAATTCCGCCGAGGCCTGAAGCCCGGCTTTGACGATGTCCACCACGTCATCGCACTGGTCATAGGCAGTGTGCATGGCCCCCAGCGCAAAATCACGCCCGGAGCCTGCCGCCCAGAATTTATGAAACTGCTGCGCACTGCGATAGGAATACAGCGCAAAGATGCCATGCGGATTGGCGATGAGACCGTAAAACTGCGTCGTCTCATACTCCTCCCCCTTGTCCGGCATCGTGGACATAAAATACTCCGTCTTCATCCAGTGGTGCGCATGCCGGAAGGTCTCGAAAATCATGTCCGTGGAAGAGAAATCACGCGGACGTTCCGGATTGGCAAAGTAGCTGTTCATCACCACCAGGCTGGTGGAGGTACCCGTGAGCCCGATGTAAGTATCCCCCAGCTTGGTGATCTTGCTCTTGTTGGCGATGTGGTGGGCCTTCTGCCGCAGTGAGCCCAGACAGCTCATGGTATCTGCGCCGATGCAGGCGACTCCGTTCTTTTGGGCGACGACGATGGTGGACATGTGGAACGCGGAGTGTGGCAGAGCCCGGCGCACGCGCAAGGCGGCGTGCTGGCATTTTTGGGTATCTGCCAGTCTTGCCAATCACTGCGCCTATCCTGCGCGCCGCCTGATCCACTGCGAGAGATCTGCCAATGTGGCCGTATTCATCCGATGTCCAAATTCATCACCCTTTTCAGCCTCTACCTGCTGGTCCTCAGCAGCCAGGCGGAAGATGCAGGGCAGGTGCTGTTTCAATCCGTCTGCGCGGCCTGCCACGGTGCCAAGGGAGAGGGCAAGGACGAATTGAAAACCCCGTCCATCGCCAGCCTCCCCAACTGGTATGTGGAAAGACAGCTCACCAATTTCCACGATGGCAAACGAGGTGCCGATGTCCAGGTGGACCCGCAGGGAGCCATGATGGCCGCCATCGCCAAGGCCCTGAAGCCGGACCAGATCTCCGCCGTGGCCAATCATGTACATTCCCTGCCCCTGGTGGTGCCCAAAGACCTCACCCTGGCCGGTGCCGATGTGAAGGCGGGATCTGAGCTCTTTTACGAACGCTGCATGGAGTGCCACCGCTACAATGCCAGCGGTGAGCAGCTCTTCGGCAGCCCTCCCCTGGTCGGCAGGCAGGGCTGGTATCTGCTGGCCCAGTTAAAAAAATTCAAGAGCCTGCATCGTGGCAATGCCAAGGGGGATGAAAAAGGGGCCAAGATGGTCATGATGACCACCCTCTTCGTTGAGGATGAGCAGACCATGAAAAACCTCGTCGGCTACATCCTCACCCTCAATCCGGCCCCGGCCGGACAGGATTAAATGTCTATTATCCTGGCTTTATGGCCGTTGTAAGGGGTAGAATCCTTTGGGTTAGCCACCCACACCACCGCCATGCACCCGCCCCTTTTCTCCAGACGCCAGGCCCTGCAGACCTGCTCCTCCGGCATCGGCTGGCTGGCCTTTTCCGCCCTGGCCCAGCAGGCCGCAGCGGCCGGTGGGGATGCCTTGAGCCGTCAGGCCCCGCATTTCCCCGCCCGGGCCAAGCGCGTCATCTTCCTCACCATGCGCGGCGGCCCGTCCCATGTGGATCTGTTTGATTACAAACCGGAGCTCATCAAACGTAGCGGCCAGACCGCCAGTTTGGGGCGCGATTCGGTCGGGGCCAAGCTCCTCGGTTCCATCCAGCCCTTTTCCCAGTACGGCCAGTCCGGCCAGTGGATCGGCGACAGCTATCCGCACTTGGCGAAGCATGCCGATGACCTGTGCATCATCAATTCGATGAACACGGACCTGCCCAACCATGCGCAGGCCTTCTGCCAGATGCACACCGGCAGCTTCCAGTTCGTCCGCCCCTCCATCGGTGCCTGGACGCTTTACGGCCTGGGTAGTGAAAACGAAAACCTGCCAGGCTTCATCACCCTGAATCCGCCAGCGGACAATGGCGGCGCCCAAAACTACGGCAGCGCCTTCCTTCCCGCCATCTGCCAGGGCACCAAGATCGGCGGCAGCCAGCTTCCCGATCTTTATGCGGCACTTTTTAAAACCGATGCAGCGCCCGGCCCGCCGATGAAAAACATCGCCAACGCGCAGACCGGCCCCGCCCTGCAGCGCGCCCAGCTCGACCTCATCCGCGGCCTGAACCAGCACAAGCTGGAGCGTGAAATTTACCACCCGGAGATCGAAGGTGCCATCCAGTCCTTTGAGCTCGCCTTCCGCATGCAAAGCCAGGTCCCGGAGGTGCTCGATATGAAAAGCGAACCTGCCCACGTCCTCAAGCTCTACGGCATCGGCCAAGGCAAGGACCAGTTCGCCCGCCAGTGCCTTCTCGCCCGCCGCCTGGCCGAGGCCGGCGTGCGCTTCATCGAAATCGCCTCCCCCACCAACTGGGACCACCACAACCTGCTGAAGGACAACCTAACTAAAAGTTGCGCCGCCACCGACAGGCCCATCGCCGCCCTGCTCACGGACCTCAAAGCACGCGGCATGCTCAAGGACACCCTCGTCGTCTGGGCCGGTGAATTCGGCCGCACCCCCTATGCCCAGGGCACCGACGGCCGCGACCACAACCACAAAGGCTACTCCATCTGGATGGCGGGCGGCGGTGTCAAAGGCGGCCTCACCTACGGCGCCACCGACGAGATCGGCCACAAAGCCGTCCAGGACCCCATGCACATCCACGACTGGCACGCCACCATCCTGCACCTCCTCGGCCTCGACCACACCCAGCTCACCTACCGCTACGGCGGCCGCGACTTCCGCCTGACGAATGTGTCAGGGAATGTGGCGAAGGGGATTTTGGCGTAAAGGCATCCGTACTTTTAGCCCTCAACCTCATCGAAGGCGCGTAGGCACCCTTTCCCGCAGCCTAACCGAGAGGAGCGTGGGCACTCCTGCCCGCACCTTTCATAGTCGCGGCTTCGCCGCCAATTTAATTCAGCGGACAAGAGTGTCCGCGCTCCTCTCACCAGACTTCCCGTAGCTCGATTTTCCAAAATCGAGAAGGCTCGCCAGGTATTCAGTAACCGAGCTGTCTTGCGTCTCCAAGGAGTGAGGCCATCCTGGCCTCAACCTGACGGCAGGATGCCGTCACACCTTGCGTCAAGCATCCTCATTTCGCCAGGAACTGACGCAGATTTTGAGCATCCTGGCAGAAGTCTTCGATGCTGTATTCCTGATCGGGACCAAGCTGCAAAAGGAACTGCTCGGTTTCATTGAACCCGAGATCCAGCATTTCGCTAACCTGCCCGCGAGACAGCTTGCCTTCCTGATACCCTTCCAGGGCAAGCATTTCCAAAGCACGTCGGCTTGAGCTTGGGCCGTCGAGCCGCAAGCTGTGGGCGATCACATCTGGAAGTTCCAGGGAGAGATGCATGGTGCCATGCTTAACTGGAAAACCCCGCAAGTGACAAGCGGGATGGATCGAGAGGGCTTCGCAGTGGAAAGCAATCGGTCTGGCAGTTCTCCGCACTATACAAAGCGTGGCCTTCCCGCTCACTTCTTCACAAACCCATCCTTCAGCGCCACCGTCCTGTTAAACACTGGCTTGCCGGGCTGGCTGTCCTTCGGGTCCGTGTAAAAATACCCCACACGCTCAAACTGGTAATGGGCACCCGGCTGGGCCTCCGCCACGGAAGGTTCTAGCTTGGCGGTGATGACCTCCAGGGACTGCGGATTGATGAGCTGGGTGAAGTCACCGTCCTCACCGGCGGCTTCTTCGGGCTGCTCGTCTAAGAAAAGCTTGTCATACAGGCGTACTTCCACATCCAGCGCATGAGCAGCGCTGACCCAGTGGATGGTGCCTTTCACCTTGCCACGGCCCACGGGCTTCACGCCGTGGCGGGTGGCGTCGTCATAGGTGCAGCGGAGTTCCACGATGTTTCCGGCATCGTCCTTGATGACCTCCTGGCAGATGATGCAGAAGGCATATTTCAGCCGCACCTCGCCCCCAGGAACCAGACGGTGAAAACCCTGGATCGGTGTTTCCATGAAGTCATCGGCATCAATGTAAAGCTCCCGGCTCAGCGGCACCAGGCGTTTGCCATCGGCCTCGTTTTCCGGGTTGTTGGTCAGCTCCACATGCTCTACCTGGCCTTCGGGATAGTTGGTCAGCACGACCTTGATGGGCCGCAGCACACCATACACACGCTGGGCGTGTTTGTTCAGATCTTCGCGCACGCAATGCTCCAGCAGTCCCAGTTCCGTCAATGAGGGATACTTGGTCAGGCCGATGGTTTTGCAAAACGTGCGCACCGCCGCCGGGGTATACCCACGGCGGCGGATGCCGCTGATCGTTGGCATGCGCGGGTCATCCCAGCCATTGACGAGACCTTCCTTCACCAGGCGCAGCAGCTTGCGCTTGCTCATGACGGTGTTAGTCAGGTTCAGCCGGGCGAACTCGCGCTGATAAGGCTGCCCCGGCAGGCCGCTGACATTGGCCACCAGCCATTCATACAGCGGGCGATGATGCTCAAACTCCAGGGTGCAAAGGCTGTGCGTGATGCCCTCCAGCGCATCGCTCAGCGGATGTGCATAGTCATACATCGGGTAGATGCACCAGGCATCGCCCGTGCGGTGATGATGCGCATGCAGGATGCGGTAGATGGCCGGGTCGCGCATGTTCATGTTCGGCGAGGCCATGTCAATCTTGGCCCGCAGCACCCGCTCACCTTCCTTGAACTCCCCTGCCCGCATGCGGGCAAAGAGGTCCAGGTTTTCCGCCACACTGCGGTCACGAAATGGGCTGGCCGTGCCGGGGCTCGTCAGCGTGCCACGGGTGGCCCGCATCTGCTCCGGCGTCTGGTCATCCACATAGGCCAGGCCTTTTTCGATGAGCTGCACGGCAAAGCCATACAGCTTTTCAAAGTAGTCGCTGGCATAGAAAAGATGGTCACCCCAGTCAAAGCCCAGCCACTTCACATCCTCCTGGATGCTGTCCACATACTCCACCTCTTCCTTCGTGGGATTGGTGTCGTCAAAGCGCAGATGGCAGCGCGACTTCGGCGCATTTTCCAGGCTCAGGCCAAAGTTCAGGCAAATGCTCTTGGCATGGCCGATGTGCAGGTACCCGTTCGGCTCCGGCGGAAACCGGGTGATGACCCACCCGTCATTGCGCTGCGCTGCCACATCGGCAGCGATCATTTCGCGGATGAAATCCAGGGAGGCAGGGGCGGCAGCAGGGGCGTCAGACATGGGAGGCGGAGTTTCAGCCGAATCCCCCCGTAGTCAAGCCGGCCCCGCAAGTACAATACTCATCACTTCCTGTCCCGCGACTGCAGTGATCCGAGTGATGCGAGCATCTCCCGACACCGCCCGGCCCCAATATCTCCTCACTTCTTAAAATATCCCCGCTGCTTCTCACTGACCGGCAGACCCACCTTCTCCATCACCTGCAGCATGTCCTCCCACACCTGGCGCTTGGCCACCTTGCCGCCATCGGCCAGCTTTTCCTCCCGCAGAATGTAGCTGGGGTGGAAGGTCACCATCGTCGGCAGCCCCTGCACGGTGTAAAACTGGCCACGCAGCTTGCTCACCGGACCGCTCAGGCCCAGGCCTTCCGCCGCCGTCTTGCCCAGCGCCACGAGGATCTTCGGCTGAATGATGGCGATCTCGGTAAAAATATACGGCAGGCAGGTCTGCATCTCCACCGGCGTAGGCGGGCGGTTGCTCCAGCCCTGGTTCTCCATAGCGGGGCGAAATTTGCAGATGTTGCTGATATAAACCTCACTGCGATCCAGGCCCATGGCCTTGATGATGCCCGTGAGCTTTTGTCCCGCCGGACCCACAAACGGCTCCTGCTGCCGCTCCTCCTCGGATCCAGGGGCCTCACCGATGAACATGATCTCCGCATCCGGGCTGCCGACGGCGAAGACCATCGTCTCCCGCAATGTCCCCAGCGCCCTGGCCTCAGGCGAATGCTCCGCCATCTGCGCCAGCGCGGCCAGTTTTTCCGCCTTCGTGCTCCCCGGTACCTCCAGAATCGTCGGCTCCAGGCGGCTCCTGGCCGCAGGTGCGGCCGCAGGCCGGGTCGGAGCGGGAGCGCTCGCCGGTGCCGTCGCCGCTTTGAGCGAGGACAGCATGGCCGCAGCCGCCGGTGCCGCCGCTTCTTCAAATCCTGCCGCTGGCGCAGCCGAGCGAACCGGCCGAATTTCAGCCACCCGCTGCGTCTGAGGCGCGAGCCCCCGCCGGTGCAAAAGCCGGTTCACCATGCCAGGCCGCAGCCCCACATGCGTCTGCCCCGCCACCTGGCGTTGTTCCAGGTAATGTTTAAGGAGTCCGGCAGCTTCGGTTTGGGAGGACATGACGATAAGGAAAATGAATGACGTGATCTGGAAACGAGACCGCTATTTTTTACGCCCGCCCTTGGGCTCCGTGCCCGCCAGGATGCGGCCAATATTGGCACGATGCCGCACGATGACCAGCACCATGATCAGCACGCCAAAAGCCAGCATCACCCAGTCCCAGCGTCCCTCGCGGGCCATCACCACCACCATCGTGGCCACCACCCCCACCCCGGCCATCATGGAAGCCAGGGAAACATAACGCAGGGTGAAAAAGAACAGCAGCCACACGACCAGCCCACCCAGCATCGCCACTGGCGCAATGCCCAGCAGCACGCCTGCCGTCGTGGCCACCCCTTTGCCCCCTTTAAAACCCAGCCAAAAGGTAAACATGTGCCCCAGCACCGCGGCCAGCCCCGCCACCACCGCGCCGGCGGAGACGATCTCCTGCGCGACATTCTGCTCTCCCAGAAAGGACGCCACCAGCCACACTGGCAGCCAGCCCTTCAGCGCATCCAGGATGAACACCGGAATGCCGATCCCCTTCCCCAGCACCCGGATCGCATTTGTCGCGCCGATGTTGCCGCTGCCATGCTGGCGGATGTCCAGGCCCTTCAATTTGCCAGCCCAATACCCAAAAGGCATCGCGCCGCTGAGGTAGCCGCCAACTGCTGAGATCAAAATTGCCACTGCGGGAGTCATTGCCCGCTATGTATCCAGAGCTTGCCCCTTTGCGCCAAGAAAAAAGTCATCCCTTCCACGCGCAGCCCAGTTCCTGAGCCGCTTCCTTCAAGCGCCGGTCATGCGTCCACAGGGGTACCTGATGGATCAGGCAGCTCGCCAGGAGCTGGATGTCATTCCAGCCGATGCCCCTGCCATATAAACGGCGGTTTTCGATAAGCACCAGCGCCTCGCGCTCCGTGGCCGGCTCCACCCGCTCCAAAGCGCGCAGATCCGTCAAAAACGACTGGCGGTCGGCCACGCTGCGCACCGCCAGCTCGCCAATGACGATCCAGTGCGTAACGATTTCCCCCGCCCACAGCATCTGCCCCAGCTTCTGGTCATTGTTTTTCCCGTTCAGGAAATAAACCCAGACGTTGGTATCAGCGAGCACCATAAGGCGTTGGATCTTCGGCAGCTCTGAAGCTCAGGTGAGATGCATCCAGCGTCTCTTCCACCGGCCGTGTCCGGGGCGGAACAGTCAATTCTGGCATGGATCCGCCCAGGGCAGCGAGCCGACGTGAGGATTCACGGGTGATGAGTGCTTCGAGTCCCATATGCACGAGTTTGGTTTTTTCGGTGATGCCGGTCAGCCGTCCGGCCTTGGCGATGAGGTCTTCATCCAGGATTAATGTCGTTCTCATGCACGAATATATGCATCTTGATATGCATTTCAAGTGTTTTCGCATTTACAGGCCAACTTTTCATTTTGGCTAATGATGTCATCCAGGCTTGTCAGGCCTTCTTTTGATCATCATTTTCGTTCACTGCCAACCTTCCTGCTTTCCAAGCTTCGTGTGAAAGGATCGACCTGCCTTCTTCAACTCATTATTCACTTTCCTGCTCGAAATTGGTATTTTAGCACGATTCTCTCCGCCGTCCTTTTCCCATGCTCCGCCACGTCCTTCTTTCCCTCCTGCTGCCCTTGTCTCTCGTCGCCCAGGCAGCGGAAATCCGCCCGCTAAAGGCGCTTCTCGTCGCTGGTGGTTGCTGCCATGATTACGCCCAACAGCACGTTATCCTCAGCCAGGGCATCCAGTCCCGGGCCAATGTGCAGGTGGATGTCGTCTGGACCGATGACAAATCCACCAACCCTCCCCTGTCCCTATATAACAACCCGGACTGGGCCAAAGGCTACGACATCGTCATTCACGACGAATGCGCCGCCGGAATGAAGGACTTCGGCGCCATCAAGCGCATCCTGGACGTCCACAAGACCGTCCCCGCCGTGCATCTGCACTGCGCCATGCACAGCTTTCGGCCCGGTAACGACTCCTGGTACAAGCACCTCGGACTCCAGTCCAATTCCCACGGCCCGCAGCTCCCCATCGCCATCACCTTTGTGGACCGGGACCACCCCATCACCCAGCCCCTCGCCGACTGGACAACCATCAAAGAGGAGCTGTATAACAATGTGAACCTCTTCGATGCCCACCCCCTGGCCATGGGCAAACAGACGGTGAAACAAAAGGACGGGACGATGCAGGACGTGGAATACATCGTCGCCTGGACGAACGAGAAGCAGGGCGCGCGCAGCTTTAGCACCACCCTCGGTCACAACAGCGAAACCGTCGCCGATGCCCGCTACCTGGACCTCATCACCCGTGGCCTCCTTTGGGCCTGTGACAAACTCACGCCAGAATACCAAACTGCCTTCAAGGGCCAAAACAAAATCACCTTTGTCAAAGGCGATCCCTCCCCACCCAAGCCCCAGCCAAAACCCGCCACAGCAGCAGCCACCCCACCCCCCGCCGCCAAAGACGCCACCCTAGTCACAGTCACCGCCAGCAGCGAGGAAAGCGGCAAAAACAACTTCGCCTGGCGCGCCGTGGATGGCGACGAATCCACCCGCTGGTGCGCCAGCAATGCCACCTACCCGCAGTGGCTCCAGCTTGAATTTGAAAAACCCCAGTCCCTCACCGGCATCACCACCACTTGGGAAAACACAGGTGTCTATCGCTACAAGATCGAAGCCTCCCCAGATGGCCAGGCCTGGACCACCCTTGTAGATGCCTCCGCCAACACCCAAGGCGCACCTTACAATAACGACTTCACCAAAACGGATAACATCAAGTTCCTCAAAATTCATGCTCTCAGCAAAAACAGCGGCGGCTGGGCCAGCATCCGCGAAGTGAAGCTGAAAGGCGCAGGCATCAAATCCCTCGCCCCCAAAATGAGCGCCCAGCAGCAGGTCACTGCGGCAAAGGTCGTGAAGGAAGAATCCGACCCCTATAAAAACGCAGGCAACACCCCGCCCAAGATCGTCAAGCTCACCGCCGAAGAAGAAGCCGCCATTCTCAAGGACGTCAAAGTGCCCGAAGGTTTCGAAGCCACTCTCTTCGCCAATTCCGCCGCCGCCAACTACCCCGTCTTCGTCGCCGCTGCACCCGATGGCACCCTTTATGTCAGCAGCGATGGCAACGGCTCCCTCGGCCGCAATCCCAAGCGCGGCCGCATCATCCGCCTGCGCGATCTGGATGGCGATGGCCGGGCCGATGAAGCCAAGGTCTTCTGCGAGGTGGACAGCCCGCGCGGACTCGTCTGGGATCACGACCGCCTCTATCTCGTCCACCCGCCGCACCTCAGCGAGTTCATTGATGCCGATGGCGACGGCGTCGCTGAGAAGCAAAACATCCTCGTCAAGGACATTGCCTTCGGATTCAAAGACCGGCCCGCCGACCACACCACCAACGGCCTCAGCCTCGGCATAGACGGCTGGCTCTACATCGCCGGCGGTGACTTCGGTTTCATGAAGGCCATCGGCACCGATGGCCGCACGCTTCAGCATCGCGGCGGCGGCGTCATCCGCGTCCGCCCTGACGGCACCGGATTGGAAATTTATTCCACCGGCACCCGCAACATCCTGGAGGTCGCCATCAGCCCCCTCATGGACATCTTCGCACGCGACAACACCAACGACGGCGGCGGCTGGAACGTCCGCTTCCATCACTTCACCGGCCTGGACGACCACGGCTACCCGCGCCTTTACAAGAACTTCAATGACGAGTGCATCCAGCCCCTGGCCGACTACGGCGGCGGCTCCGGTTGCGGAGCCGTTTACATTGACGAGCCCGGCTTCGGCGAAGCCTGGAACAACGCCCCCTTCACCGCCGACTGGGGCACCGGAGCCATTTACAAACATTCTGTTAGGCCCAAAGGCGCCACCTTTGAAGAGGTCAAAGCCCCCGAGCCCTTCCTCAAAATGACCCGCCCCACCGATGCCGACGTGGACGCCATGAGCCGCGTCTATGCCGCCAGCTGGAAAGGCGCCACCTTCAATTGGGCCGGGCCTGATGTGGGTTTCATCGTTCAGGTGAAACCCAAAGGCTTTAAACCCGAGCCGCTCCTGGATTTCGCTAAGGCGGCTGATGCCGAACTGGTGAAGGAACTTGAATCTCCGAGCAACCGCCGGAGGATGGAAGCGCAGCGGACGATCATAAATAGGCAAAGCTATTTTGGTGGCATTGAAAGCCTAGCTAGTCTTGCAAAAGACAACTCGAACAACTGGTGTACAAGGATTGCGGCGCTTGATATCATCGCCCGTCTAGACCTGTCAATTGCCGGCTCGCTCGCGCAGGATCTATATATTGAGTCTTTTGATGGTGCCAGACACACTCTTTGGCTTCTAACCGAACACCCAGCAATCATTCCCGAAGGTTTAGAAACCATTGATATTCCCGAAACTGTTGGCGCTCCTGGACCTGCTTTAGCACTGGCCAAGTTTGCGAATAAACACCCCAAGCTAAATCGACAAATCTTGTCTTCTGTCGCACGCATCTCAATACTTTTTGGAGATTCCGTTGCACAACATGCAGCGGCTCAAGCAATTGGGCGATCCAACAATTTTGCCACGGTGTTCGATATGCTAGATAAGGACAAAACGAAGGAGTCATTAGATGTGATCGCGCTCCGCGCCCTCGCCATGATGCACCAACCCAAGGTCGTCACCGGCCTCATCGAGCGCCTCACCAAAGCCACCGATCCCGCCCTCCGCCAAGGCATCCTCGCCGCCCTCTGCCGCCTGCACTTCACCGAAGGCGAATGGAAAGGCGATTCCTGGGGCACGCGACCCGACACACGCGGCCCGTATTACCAGCCCGAACCCTGGAGCGAAACCCCCAAGATCGCCGCCGCCCTCAAAGAAGCCCTGGCCAAAGCTGGTCCCGAAGAAGCCGCCTTCCTCGTGAAGGAGATGAACCGCAACCGCATCCAGTCGGATGACGCACTCCAGCGCATCCTCACCCTCGCCAAGCAGGACCCCAAAGTCATCCCCGATGCCGTCTCCCAGCTCGCCGCCGCCGAGACCATCCCCTCCGAAGCCATCCCCATGCTGGTGCAGGTCGTCAGTACTGCGGGCACTCCAGCCCGCAAAGCCGAGGGGAGCGCGGACACTCCTGTCCGCCCGAAAAACAATGGCGGCGAAGCCGCGAAGCCAGACGATGCGGGCAAGAGTGCCCACAGTACGACCCTCTCCCAAGCCATCATCGCCCTCACCAAAACCGACAGCGCCGAAGGAGCCGCCGCCACCCTCGCCGCCCTTGGCCCTCTCAAGAAAATGGAAGGCGCTTTCAAAGACTACGAAGCCGCCTCCACCGCCTTCTTCACTTCCCCCAAGCTCGAAAACCATCACCAGCTCATCGAAGACATCGCTGGGAAACTGGATGGACAAACTTCCGGTTATGCCGATGCCGCCCTCCTCCACCTTGCCGCCCGCACCACCGGCAGTCCGGAATCCCGCGAGCTCTCCCAAAAGGCCCTCGACCGCGGCTGGCAGGAACCCAAACGCCGCATCCAGATCATTGACGCCATCGCCTCCCTCAAGCACCAGGCCTCCGCTCCCAAAATCCTCTCCGCCTTGGACGACCCCGATTCCAAAGTCAAAGCCGCCGCCGAACGCGCCGCCAAGACCATGAAGCTGACCCGCGTCGTGGACACCACTCCCAAGCTGGCCACCTTGACCCCGGAGGCCGCCATCGCTGCCGTTCTCAAAACCAAGGGCGACATCTCCCTCGGCGAGCAGGTCTTCACCCGCGCCACCTGCATGGCCTGCCACACCGTCAAAGAATCCGAAGCCCAAAAAGGCCCTTACCTCGGCAACATCGCCCAGACCTACAAACGCGCTGAGCTGGCCCAAAATATCCTCGATCCCAACAAGACCATCGCCCAGGGCTTCGCCAGCGAGATGATCACGCTGAAGGACGGCACCCAGCAGATGGGTTTCATCACCCTGGAAGGCTCCGCCGAAGTGAAGCTGCGCAACATCGCCGCCCAGGAGTTCACCTTCAAAACCGCCGATATCAAAGAGCGCCAGAAGCTCCCCATGTCCATGATGCCCCCCGGCCTCATGCTCAACTTCACCGTCCGCGAGTTCGCCTCCCTCCTCGATTACCTCGAAGCCCTGGCCAAGAAATAAGCAAAGCCCGCCCCTCCGCATCTTCTGACTGGAAAAGCCCGCATAACTCGCTGAAGTGAAGCCCTTATGACCGCAGGCAAACGTTTGATCAGCAGCGCCCTATGGGCAACAGGATGGCTCGCCTTCATGGGCAGCCTCCTGGGCCAGGCTGCACCGTCTCTGAGCGAGCAGAAAGCCCAGGCCGAGGCCCTGGAAAAGCGCCTCCCCGTCCCCACCCTGGACACCAAAAAGAGCTTCGATCTCAGCCCCGCCCGTCAGGAACACCTGCAAAAATACCTGCCCGAGACCTACCGCAAACTCTCCCAGCGCGAGCCCCTCCACCTCCTGGTCCTGGGAGATGCCAGCGCCCTCCAGATCCAGGAAGGCCCCGTCACCGACACCTTCCCAGGCGTCTTCGCCAGCCACTTGGCGGACCAGTTTTTCTACACCGGCGGCGTGCAGGAGACCGGACACGCAGAGTCCACCGACGTCATGCCCGCCATCGTCCTGCGCAGCCTCGCCCGGCCGGATGGCAGCGTCCTGGATGCCGCCGCCATCCTGGAATCCACCGCCCGTCAGACCCCCGTGGATGTCGTGCTCATCTGCTACGGTCAAAACGATGCAGCCATGCAGCCCCCCGCCTTTTCCCGCGCTATCGGGGCCGCTATCGCCGGGGCTCGCGCACTCGGCGCAGAGGTCATCCTTTGCAGCCCCTGGCTACCCGTGGCTGAGCGGTCGGAGGCCGTCCTGGGACTCGCGCGTCCCCTGGCAGATGCCCAGCAAGAGCTCGCCTCAGAGCTTGGCGTACTGCATTCGGACCTGGGCGATCTATCCCGCCTCCTCTCCATCCCCTCCCATCAGAGCTTGGATGAAGGCCAGGTGTTTGAGCGCATCGAGCGCACCTACCGCGAGTACTTTTACCTGGATGCTACTGGGGCCTTCACCCCCCGTCCCAGCCTTCATCATCAGCTTGGCTCCCTGCTTTATAAAGACCTCCTGGAGCCCCGCACCGCCCTGCCCTGGCAGCTCATTTCCTCCACCGCCCAGGAGTTAAAGCCCGGTGAACTCACCCTCACTTATCGCCTCAAAAACCTCACCCAAAATCCCCTCACCCTCACCGCCCTGCCCCTCATCGCCAACGGCTGGAAGCCCGTCAAAGCCCGATCCTCCGTCACCCTGGACGCCGCCGCGACCCAGTCACTCAGCGTTTCCTACGCCGCCGAATCCGAAGCCCCCCCGATCCAGGAAGCCCTGCTCCGCCAGCCCATCCTCATCAGTTCGGATACCATCGCCCGGGTCGAAACCCTCCGCGCTCCTCTCGCTCCCGTTTCCATTGTCTGGGGCTTGGAAACTCTCTTCAACCAGGAGTCCGCCTTCCTCGCCGGATGCCAGCTAGTCAACCCTTCCAAAAAAGCCCTCAAAGGCTCCTGGCAGGCCGACTTCGGCGGTCAGATCATCAAGGAGAACTTCGACCTCCCCAGCGAGGCCACCATCCCTCTCAACCTCCGTTTTGACCTGCCTAAAGACGCACCCGCCATCCGCAATGTGCCCCTCAAGCTCACCGTCACGCTTGATGGCCAGACGCTCACTTCCACCCGCCAGGTCCTCCTCACCCGCAATCTAGGCCTCGGGCAGAGCATCCCCCTCACCACAGACAACGGCCAGCCCCCTGCCCCTATCACCCTCACGCCCAAGGCGGACAACAACACCCTCACTCTCGTCTTTGACCTGCCCAGCGCCAGCCTCCTGCAGGAATCCCCTGATGGCAGGGGCCCCTCCTGGCAGGTGGAGCTGAACCTGGATGCCCGCAGCTACGGCAAGCGCCTGGAACCCGGCAGCACCGCCACCCTCCGCGCCACTGGCCAGGCCACCGACGGCCCCGGCAAAGTCCACCCCATCCCCGCATGGGCCTTTGGCAACGGTTACGCCGCCACCTTCGATCCCAAGGAATTTAGCGCCGTTCTCTCCAGCAGCGATGACAAACGCCAGATCACCTTCACCCTACCGCGCACTTATCTTTACCTGCACGAATGGGCCTTGGAAAACGGCAACAGTCAGCTCGGCCTTGCCGTCCGCCTTAGCCTTCAGGGCTCCGATGGTTATACCACCCATCATCTCCCCCTCACCGGTAAGCCCCGCAACGACATCGAATCCCTCGTCGTTCTCGAGCTCGCCAAACAGCCGACTCCCCGGGTGACTGTTGACATCGAATAAGGCGACCCGTCGCAGCCACCGTGAAGGCCGGCCCGGCTCAGTCCAGTTCTGATACTTCCGTGACACACCTTGCATTTCCCGCACAACCTGGCCCCGCCTCAGCGTCATTAACTCCTGATCATGCAAACCACACTCAAGGCCAAACTGTCCGTCTTCATGTTCCTCCAGTACTTCATCTGGGGGTCCTGGTATGCCAGCATGGCGGGGTATCTCATCAAAGGGCTTAACTTCACCGGCCCGCAGATCGGCGCCGCCTATGGCGCCCTCGCCATTGCCTCCATCATCTCCCCCTTCATCGTCGGCCTCATTGCCGACCGCTTCTTCGCCTCGGAAAAGCTGCTCTCAATTCTCGGCCTCATCGGCGGCATCGTCCTCTGCATCATCCCGCAGTGCGGCAGCTTCAGCAGTTTTTATCCCACCCTGTTGCTCTACTGCATCCTCTTTGCCCCCACCCTGGCGCTGGGCAATTCCCTCTCCCTCACCCACCTGGCCAATTCCAAGACGGACTTCCCTCGCGTCAAGCTCTGGTCCGCTGTGGGCTGGATCGCCGGGGGCGTTACCATCAGCCTCCTGAAGGCGGAGGAAAGCTCATTGCAGTTCTACCTCGCCGGCGGCATCTCCATCGTCTTCGGCCTCTTTGCCCTCGCCCTCCCGCACACCCCGCCGACCAAAACCGGGGCCAATGTCAGCGTCAAGGAGCTTCTCGGCCTGGACGCCCTTGCCCTGCTGAAGAAGCCCTCCTTTGCCATCTTCATGGGCTGCATGTTCCTCATCTGCATCCCGCTGTATTTTTACTTCGTGCTGATGCTCACTTACCTCCTGGAGATCGGCTGGACCAACCCCGCTGCAAAGATGACCCTCGCCCAGGTGTCCGACATCATTTTCCTCTTCCTGCTGCCCATCATGCTGCTGAAGCTCGGGTATAAAAAGACCATCTCCATCGGCATCCTCGCCTGGATGGCCCGTTACTTCCTCCTCGCCGGCAGCGTCGAAGGTGGCGGCCTCTCCGCCCCCATGATCTTCGCCGCCATCTTCCTCCATGGCGTCTGTTATGACTTCCTCTTCATTGCCGGCCAGCTTTATGTGGATGACGAAGCCACCCCCCGCATGCGCGGAGCCTGCCAGGGATTCATCGCCCTCGTCCTTTGGGGCGTCGGGGCCTACGTCGGCACCCTCGTCGCTGGCAACGTCCTGGAGATGCACGTCATCACCGATGCCCTCGGCAACAAAACCCACGACTGGTCCCAGATCTGGCTCACTCCCGCCTGGCTCGCCACCGGCGTCCTCGCCATCTTCCTCCTCTTCTTCCGCGATCCCCTCAAAAAACCCGCCCATGCCGATGACCTCATCACCGGCCGCAAAGAAGAAAACCTGGAGATTCCCTGACTTCACCAAGGCCTGACAGGAAGTGTGATCAAGACGGTCATGCGGCCAAGGCCGGCCCGGCGTAGATATGGAGGGAGGTGCCTCCTGGGCTCCGGCGCCAGCGGCGCTGCCGAGGCAAGCGACTTGCGTCTTGCCTCTCGGAGTGCGGCAAAAGCGCTCAAGCGCAGTGCCTCTTTTCTTTAAGGGCCCCTCACAACCTAACACCATGTGTGACCAAACGACACCTGCGTATCACAAGCTGTTAAGCCACACTTCCAAATGGGTCCAGCCCTCTGGGCCCGCCACCTTGGCCCCGTCTCTCGCGTCCCGTTCATCCAGCCCGTGCGCTCTTTCCCAGGCATCGGGCAGGCCGTCACCATCCTGGTCTGGCAGGGGATCGCCTCCATTCAAAAGCGGCCACACATCCTCCTCCACAGTCACCCGCTGGCGGCCCGTCCCATCACGCACCCCGGCGATGATGCGTTCGTCCACCGCGTCACGCTGGGGTTTCACCGCCCCCGCATTTTCAAGCACCCGCTCATAAGTGACCCCCGCATCAGGACTCTCCGGCAGCGACTCAAAATCCAGCGGCGTATCGCGCAGGATCAGCGTGCTGCCAGGATTCACCCGCAGCAGATCCGCCTGCGTCGTCAGGACTTGCTGCGGCTTATCCAGCCGGTTGCCTTCCATATAAAGTTCCGCCGTCGCCCCCTGGCTGATCGTAAACGCCTTGCCCCGTGAGGACGCCAGGGTATCCGCGCCCGGTTTGAGATAGTTGCCCACATAGTTCATGGCGATCCGTTCCCGCTCCGTGACCTTGCCTGTTCCCGTATAACCCGCCCCCGAATACCAGTTGAAGATCACATTGTGCCGGAAGTCCACTTGCGGTCCCCGCGACTCCTCGCGCCCCGCTTCTGCCTGGTATCCGCTCACTCTTGGATTACGGGCACGGTTGCTGGCGTATAGGTTGTTCAGAAAGGAAATCCGGCCTTCATACGCCCCGATGATCGACCCCAAAGCATGGCTCGTCAGCGCCTCCGCGATGAGGCAATGCTGCACGGTCACACGGTCAGAATTGCGGGTGATTGAAAAGCATTCGTCCGTACTCCAGGTGGCCGAGCAGTGATCCATGATCACGTCCCTCACTGAGTACAGGCTGATGGCATCCATCTCTCCTGCCCCGGAAGTTTTGTCACCCGGGCGGCAGCGCAAATGACGGACAATGACATCATACGTCGGCCCGATTTGGAATTCCTGCCCCTTTAGGCAGATCCCGTCCCCCGGTGCCGTCTGCCCGGCGATCGTGATGAACGGATGACGGATGCGCAAAGGTGTCTTCAGTTCAATCGTGCCGGACACCCGAAAGATCACCGTGCGCGGTTCCTTCCGTTCCACCGCCGCCCTCAGGCTGCCAGGTCCGTCATCCTCCAGGTTCGTCACCGGGATGACGATCCCCCCGCGCCCACCCTTTGCCCATTTCCCTGCTCCTTCCGCCCCAGGGAAAGCAGGCGTGCCAGGCACCTCTGCCTCCAGCAGACCCGCCATCATAAAACAATAAAACCACAGTCTCATGAATGGCGGGAAAAGACTGAACTGGAGGGCTTCATTTCACGCCTGCACCCTTCTTAGTGCCCTTCTTGGCGATCTTCGTTGCAGCTTTCTTCACGGCCTTTTTAACCACCGCTTTCTTAGCTGGTGCCTGGGTCACTGCCGCCTTGGCCGTCGCCTTCTTCACTGGAACTTTCTTCTCCGCCTTCTTCGCAACTGGAGATTTCTTTGCGACCTTCTTCGCTGCTTTCTTGGCCGCCGCTGCTTTGGCCCTCTTCTCCTCCTCCGTGCCCGTCACCAGGATGCCGATCCCTTCCACAACACCCGCCATCGTTCCAAGAACCGTCTGCACCATTTCCTCCGCCTTAGCCACCAACCCCGGCTCCTCAGAAACCGGTTTCACCAATGCAGGTGTTTTCTTTGCCTTCACACTCGACTTCGACGGAGATTTTTTGGCCATGCCCCATTCCACATCAAACCCGCCCCTGCATTCAAGCCAATTTTCAAACCGTCCCGACTCTCATTCTCATCCTGATAAACGGCGAATCCCATTGAACCCTACCCCTCCCGTGACTTCAAAAAGTCCATGATGGTCTCCGCCAGTGTCGTGCTGATGCCCGGCACTGTGGCCACCTCCGCCGCCGTCGCCTTGCGCAGCCGCGCCACGGAGCCGAATTTTTTCAGCAGTGTCGCCTTTCGTGCCTGGCTCACGCCCGGGCAGTCATCCAGAAGGCTTTCCTCCACCCGCTTGCCTAACAAAAGTTGATGATAGCCGTTGGCCCAGCGGTGCGCTTCGTCGCGGATGCGCTGCAGCAGCTTCAGTGCGCCCGTTTCATGCGGCAGCACCAGCGGGTCAGGCTCATGCGGGCGGTAGATTTCCTCCCGCTCTTTTGCCAGGCCAATGATGGGCAGATCCGCCAGGCCCAGGCGGTGCAGTTCTTTCATCGCCATGCCGAGCTGCCCCTTGCCGCCGTCCACGATGACCAGGTCTGGGAGGCGGATGAACTTCGTCTTTTTATCCTTCGTCACTGACGCCTTGGCAGCTGGTGGCATCTCATTCACCGCATCCGTTTCCGCCACCGCATCTCCCTCCAGTTCCACCACCTGCTCCAGCCGCCGCATCATCTCCAGCGGTGTCTCCTGGGAGAAGTCCGCCTCCTCCGCACCCATCACCTCCCGCCCTTCCAACAGAATGCGGGAGAACCGCCGCCGGATCACCTCCGCCATGCTGATGAAGTCATTCTGGCCGGTCACCGCGCGGATGCGGTAGCGCCGGTAGTTCGAGTTGTCCGGCACCCCATCCTTAAACCGCACCATGCTCGCCACACAGTGCGCCGTGCCGATGTTGGCGATGTCAAAGCACTCCATGACCAGCGGCGGCTTGCCCAGCCCCAGCGCATCTTGCAGCTCTTTCACGTCCGCCATCGGGTCCAGCGTGGACATCACGCGGATGCGGCTGCCACGCTGAAAGCTGCGCGTGGGGCTCAGCGTCTTGCGTAGATCCTCCACCATGTCGCGCAGTTCCGCCGCCTTCTCAAAGTCCAGCTTCATGGCCGCCTTCTGCATCTCCTCCTCCAGCAGCGCCACCAGGTCCTTCGTCCCCTTTCCATCCAGGAACGAGCAGGCCTGCTCCATGCGCTGCCGGTATTCCTCAATCGTCACCCGCCCGATGCAGGGTGCTGAGCAGTTTTTGATGATGTCATTGGAGCAGTGCTTGTACGTCAGCTCATCCGGCCGGATCGGCTTGCACACCCGCAGGCCAAATTTCTTGTTCAGCCAGTTCAGCGTCGTCCGCAATGCGCCGGAATGGGCAAAGGGGCCGAAATAACGTGCCCCGTCGTCCCGCTTCATCCGCGTCAGGGTGAATTTAGGGAAGTCATCCTGCAGGTTCACTCGTACCATCAGGAAGCGTTTGTCATCGCGAAAGCTGATGTTGTACTTCGGCCGGAATTCCTTGATCAGCTTACCCTCGAGCAGCAGCGATTCCGGCTCATTGCGCACCTCATGGATGTCAAAATCCCAAATGCTCGCGATGAGTGCACGCGTCTTCCTGTCCACCAGCTTTGAGCGTGCCGGGGTGAAGTAATTCGACAGCCGCTTCCGCAGATCCCGCGCCTTTCCCACATAGATAACGCTGTTCAGCCGGTCCCGCATCACATACACCCCCGGCGTGTGGGGCACGTCGCGCAGCTTCGCCATCAAGTCAGGTTTGGATCGGGGGTCAGGCACAGGGTTGGATGATGTACAAAATGGAACGTTTCCCTCCCTCCCGCAAGATGCGCTGAAAGTACGGTGGGCACTCCTGCCCGCCTCTTCCTGGAGCGCGCGCGTCCCGCGTGCCGTTTTCCGCGCCTCGCGGGAAACCGTTCCATGATCTGCTTCTTTGCTCCAAGCAAGCCCCTAGAACACCTTCATTCCACCGCATCCCTCAAAACTGCCCCTCATACCCCCAGTTCGCCAGCCTGTACCGATTTCCTCCCGGATAAATCCCTCCCCCGTTCCTTGACCTGCCATCCCCTCCCCGCTATCACCTTCCCATGATCCAACCTGAAACTGTCGGCCAATACACTTCTGTCTGGGGCGAAGGCCCCCTTTGGGACGCCAACCGCAGCCGTCTGCTGTATGTGGACATCGAAACCCACAAGATCTTGGCTTTTGATCCCGCCACTGGCACAGAAAAGATCTGGGATGTCGGCCAGCGTGTCGGCACCGTCGTCGTCCGCGAGCAGGGCGGCCTGGTGTGGGCCGGGGACCAGGGTTTCTTTTTCCTGGACGAGGAAACCGGCGTCAGCACCCCCATCGCCGATCCTGAGCCCGATCTGCTGGACAACCGTTTCAACGACGGCAAGTGCGACCCCTTGGGACGCCTCTGGGCCGGGACCATCAACCTGAAGAAAGTCCAAAACGCCTCTCTCTATTGCCTCGATACCGACCTCACGGTCACCAAAAAATTCGGCCCCGTCACCAACTCCAACGGCATCATCTGGAGCGGTGATGGCCAGACGATGTTTTATATCGACACTCCGAGCAAAAAGGTTCGTGCCTTTGACTTTGACCTCACCACCGCCGGCATTAGCCACGCACGTGTCATCTGGGACACCAGCGACGACTCCAGCAGCCCGGACGGCATGACCATTGACAGCGAAGACCGCCTCTGGATCGCCTTCTGCCACGGGGCCAAAGTTGTCTGCTTTGACCCCGCCTCCTCCAAGGTGGTAGAACAAATAGACTTCCCCTGCGTGGAAACAACCGCCTGCGCCTTCGGCGGCCCGGACCTGCGCGACCTTTACGTCACGACCGGTGTCAAAGGTGACCTCAAAGAAGACACCGCCGGCCGCCTCTTCGTCTGCCGTCCCGGTGCCCAGGGCGTGCCCAGCGTGGCCTTTGCCGGATAAACACGCGCATGTCCTTCCGGCTCGAAATGCTCCAGGTCGCCCGGGTGGCTCCCAAGCTCCTGGGGGAATCCGCCGAACTGGTCACCGCCTTCCTTAACTCGCGCCAGCATCCCGGCGGCGGCTTCATGGACCGCGACGGCAAGCCGGACCTCTATTACACCGTTTTCGGCATGGAAGGCCTGATGGCTCTGCAAGCCACGGTTCCAGTGGATTTGATACGCCAATGGTTAGGCCACTATGGCGATGGCGAAGGCCTGGACTTCGTCCACCTCTGCTGCCTGGCCCGCTGCTGGGCCGGCATCGGCATAGACGGCTTCCCTGAAACCTCCCGCTGCCGCCTGGCCGCACGCATCGAAGCCTACCGCACCCCGGACGGCGGCTACCACCAGGCCCCCGGCCGCAAGAACGGCAGCGCCTACGGCTGCCTCATCGCCTGGGGCGGCTACCAGGACCTCGGCCTGCTGCCGCCGGATGCCATGAACATCGCCCTCTGCATGGACAGCCTGGAGACGCCCGATGGCGCGTGGTCCAACGAGCCCGGCATCCGCCTCGGCTCCACCACGGCCACCTCCGCCATGCTCTCCCTCTACCGCCACCTGCAGATGCCCGCTCCCCCGGCCAGTGTCGAGTGGCTGGTGCGCCAATGCCTGCCCGGCGGCGGGTTCCTGGCCATCCCCGGCGCCCCCATCCCGGACCTCCTCTCCACCGCCGTCGCCCTCCACGCTTTGTCGGGTAACGACGCCGCCATCGAGCGCGTCCGCGAACCCTGCCTCGACTTTGTGGACAGCCTCTGGAGCGCCGAAGGCGGCTTCCACGGCAACTGGACCGACGACACGCTTGACCCTGAATATACCTATTACGGCCTCCTGGCCTTGGGTCACCTGGCTTTATAAAACAGGTGAATTAGCAGGCATCAGCCTCTTTCTGTGTCATTTATCGAACCCTCGGTAAATAGATCGTTAACTGCCACAGGTAGATGCTTTAGCCATTCATAAACCTGTTTGGAGCATAGATAAGACAGTTGGGGGAGTTAGGAAATAGGGCCCAACCCCCGCCCATTTCCAACCCATCTCAGGAGTCCCGTTTCGCGGAATCCTGTCCCGCTGTCTGCCCATGACCAACCATTCCAATACCTGCGCTCATAGGCTGCGTTTCTCCGCGCATCTGCCCATCCTCTTCAGCTCCCTGCTTTCCATCTATCTGCTCCTCCCTCATGGCTCCTGTGCGCTGGAGATCAATCTTACCGCCACTGGCGACTGGCTAAACACTGCCAACTGGAGCAGCGGAACCCTCCCAGGAACGGCCGACCGGGCCAATGTCATCAATGGCCATACCGCCACCCTTTCCGGTGATGGCGGCACTATCAATGCCTTGCGCATCGGCTTCGGCAGCAATGGCACCCTCATCATTGACGGAAGCGGCGGCGGAGCCCTCACCATCAATGACAGCAATGGCAACGGGGCGGATACCCTCATTGCCACAGCAGGAACCACCGGTCTTCTGCAAATCATCAATGGCGGCACGCTTGCTTCCAACAACGCCGGAGCGGATGGGGAGATCATCATTGGCCAAGGGACCGGCTCCTCCGGCACCCTCCTGCTGGATGAGGGCAGCATCACCGCAGCCAGAGGCTTTTACCTTGGCGAAGGCAGTCAAGACGCGACGGGCGAAGCCACCATAGGAGATGGCATCGGAACCGGCGATGCCATTCTAAATACCTCGGGCGGGAATTTGGAAGTGGGGAGCGCTGGCAGCGGCAAGCTCACGGTGAATGCCGATGCCCTCATCAACATCAATTCCAACAACATCGTCATTGCTCAAAGCCTCGGCTCATCGGGAGAAATGATTCTCAATGGCGGCACGGTCACCTTAAATGCCACCGGAGACATCAACATGAACTCCGGTGATTCCATCTTCACCATGAACGGTGGCAGCATCAACGCCCGCGCGGTCAACATGACCAATCATGAACAGGCCAGTGCAGTCCTGAACCTGAATGGCGGCATGCTGACCACCAGCCAGGACATCACCGAAGGCCCCGGTACCACCAGCATTAACTATAACGGCAGCCAGCTCATCATTGAGGGAGGGGACATCAGCACCCGCTCCCTCCATGTCGGCACCGCACAAGCCCTGACCTCCTCGTTGGTCATGAACCTCACCTCCGCCGCCTCGGCGCAGGGAGATGTGCAAACCCAGACTTTCACCGTTGCTGCAGGCATGACGCTCGGCAGCGCCGGGGTGGACACCACGGTCAACATCAACAACGGCTTCCTGGATGTGCGCGCAGGTATCCGCGATGGTGGCAGCGTCACCGCTTTGAACGTCGGCACCGCAGGCACTGCCGGACAACTCATCATCCAGGGCATCTCACCGGCAGTCTCAGTCAGTTCACAGCTCGACAGCTTCAGCCTTGGTGCCAACGGCACACTGACCGCCCGGCCCAATGCCTATGGCATCAATGCCATCCAGACGGCAGCCGCCAACCTCACCGGCGGCACCTTCGTGCTGGATGTCACGGCTTTTGGCGCAGCCACCAGCCTGCCTGCTTATGAATCCGTCTGGATCGGTGGGGATGGGGAATGGGGCGCTTCCCTCACCACCTGGGATGCCGGTCAGCCAGAAGGCTACACACTCACAGCAAACACCCAAATGACAGTGGTATCTTCCGCCACCCCCATCACGGGTGTCGTCACTCTGAGCACCCCCGGCTGGACTTTGGTGGACAATGGCAGCAGCACCGGGACCGTCATCATCAGCAACGATGCCAGCCTCAGCGCAGGCCCCGTCCGGGCAGTGCTGGCCGGCAGCGACGGGACGGTCGCCCAAATCGTCCGCAATACAGACCTCATCATCTCAAATTCCGTCAACTCCGGTTTCATCGGCTCCGCTTCAGCCGCCCATTTGGAAATCCTGGGAAGTGCCGGGCTGACCGTCAATGCCGATGTTTATGTCGGCGGTGCCAGCCAGGGAACGGTTGACCAGTCTGGAAACATGACGGTGAATGGAAACCTCTACTTCGGCCAGAACCCGGCAGGCGGTGACCAGGGCGGCACTTGGAACTTATACAACGGAGTCACCTTGACCGTCACGGGCGATCTCCTGGAACGGGCGGTCAGCACCAGTAATGCCCAGCTTTACATACGCGGCGGCACCCTGGATGTGGCGGGTGACATTACCGTCCAGCGGCTGGACCTGGGGGCTTTATCCGGCCAGAACAGCGTACTGGACATCAAAGAAGGGCAGACAGTCACCAGCACCGGCACCACCCAGATCGGTGCAGCCAGCCCGGGCATCGTCAATGTCACCCACGAGACCTCTGTTCTCCAGGCAGCAAATCTGACTTTGGGGGCTGGAAACGCCAACGGCAGCAGCCTCAATGTCAGCGCTGGACTGGCGGGCACCTTTAGCGGGAACCTGGTCGTTGGCAGCAATGGGGGAGGACAAAACCGGCCTAACCTAATCATCAGCGGCACCGGCACTGTCCATGTCTCCAACAGTGGAGACATCAACACAGTCAGCGGCAATGCCGATTTGGTCATTAATGCGGCAATCCTCTCCACCATATCTCTCAGCCAGCAGGGTTCCCTCAGCATCGCCCGTGACTTTCTTCTTCATAATAACACCACGGCAAATCATCGCGCCCAGGTGATCATGGCGGACGAGGCCAGCCTTTCCATCAACCGGGACCTGAACTACCGCGACGGTACAAGCCAGGTGCTCGTACGCGGCGGCAGCCTGTCCGTGGGGCGGGACCTGTTGCTCGACAGCCCGGCAGCCGCTGGCAGTTCCCTGCGCATCGAAGGGGCGCTGGGCAGCCTCAGCATCACCCGCCATTTCACCCATGCGGCAGGCAACCTCCTGAGCTTTGCCCCCCTTGGCGGCGGCCTCAGCACCATTCAGCTCACAGGAGCCAGCAGCATCGCGACGCTGGCCGGTGACATTGAGGTGGACATCGCCTCCTTCACTGATGCCGCCACCGCCCTGGCTACCACCAGCATCTGGAACACGGGCAGCGGCACCTGGACCGGCAGTGATGCCGAATGGTCCGGGTCCACCGGCACCGCTTTCAATCCTGATGGCGCGGGCGTCCTCGATACAGGGGACCGCTTCACCATTCTCGAAGTTTTGGGAGCCAGCGGCAGCATCGTCAACTCCGCTACCCTCCTGACTCCTGACTGGACGCTGGACACCACCACCGACCCCGCCAAGGCGGATCTGGTTTACAGCGGTGCCAGCCTGGACAGCCTGCCCGTCCATGCCATCCTCAGTGCAGAGTCCGCAGGTGTCCCGGTTGTCATCGAACGCAACACAGACCTCGTGGTCGCGCCTGTCGCCGGCAGCTCTGCCGCCCAGCTCACCATTGAGGACGATGTCACGCTGAATATCACTGACGGCACTTTGGACGGCACCGGCCCCCATCTCATCATCGGCAGCAGTTCAGCGACTGCACTGGCCACCCAGAATGGCGGCCAGGTGAATGGGGATGGCAACCTGATCTTTGGCGTCGGAGGCTCCAGCAAAGGCGGGCAGTATGATCTTTTCGGCGGCACTTTGCATGTCCATGGGGACGTGGTGGAAGGCGGTACCGGAGGCGTGGATTCCAGTGTGGACACGGCCCAGCTCTATGTGGACGGCGGCACCTTGATCGTGGAGGGCGACATCACCGTACAGTCCTTCCGGGTGGGCAATCTTGCGGGCAAGACCGGAAGCTACACCCAGAATAATGTGAACCAGACCCTGACCAATACCGGCACCTTTTACATCGCCGAATCAGGCACCGGCACTTATGCCCTGCAAAACGGATTCATGGTTCTGACCACCACTGAAGTGGCCAACAGCACAGGCAGCACCGGCACCTGGAACATCCAGGGCGGCAAGGTTTCCGCCGGCACCACTAACATCGGCCGCAATGGCACCGGCCTGGTGGAGATCACCGGTGTGGCCGCAGGTGAAGTGCATACCTTTGGCGCCGTCAACATCGGCCTCAGCAACAGTGACACCTCTGTTGGCCACATGGTCATTGATATGCCCAATGCGGAAGATGCCGTGAACACCGCACGCATCATCGTCGGCAATGGCGGCAAAGGCAGCCTGGAACTCATCTCCGGCACCCTGAATTCCGGCAACGGCATCTACCTGGCCAATGATGCAAACTCCAATGCCTCCAATGGCCGCATCTCCACCTTCATCATTGGTGACGGCCTGTCAGAACCGGTCCTGAACATCAGCGGTGCCAACCTGGAAACCGCCGTCAGCGGAACCGGTGTCATCACCATGAACAGCGGCACTTACAACCAGCTCACCAACAATCTGATCATCGGCCAGGGGGTGGGATCGGATGCCACCTTCAACATGAACGGCGGCGAGGTCAATATCCTCAGCCTCCTCCGCATCTCCAACAACGGCAAGGGCCTGCTTAATTTTACCGGCGGCATCATGAACGTAACCGGTCTCATTGACATCGGAAACACGGCCAACACGGATGCCGACGGCCGCATCCAGATGAGTGGCGGTGTACTGAATGCCAACAATGGACTGACCATCGCCACCCAGGCTGGCACATTGGGCTCCGTCAGCCTCAGCGGCGGACAGCTCATTGTCACCGGCACCACCATCGTCGGCAGCAGCGGCGAAGGCAGCCTGACTATCACCGGCGTGGCTGAGGGGCAGCAACATCAGTTTGGCATCATCAACATCGGCGCGTCTAACAATGACAGCTCCAGCGGGACCGTGCTTATTGACATGGCCGACCCCACCGACGCGATCACCATTGCAGGTGCCCTAAATATTGGCAATTCAGGCAAGGCTTCATTCACGTTCATAGAAGGCACGATCAATGCCACCACCGGGTTCACCAATGCGGCGAATGTGAATTCAAATGAGGCCAATGGCCGCACGGCCATTGTCATTATCGGAGACGGAACCAGCACCCCCACTCTGAATATCAGCGGCGATAATTTTGAAGCGGCGGACAATGGCACCGGCATCGTGACCATGAACAGCGGCACGCTGAACCAGACGAACAACAATCTCATCATCGGCCAGACCAGCACTTCCGACGGCACCTTTAATCTCAATGGTGGCACCCTGAATATCACCAACATGGTGCGCGTGGGCAACTCCGCCGGAGGCACCGGCACCTTCAATGTGGCAGGTGGCGACGTCTTTGCCAGCACTCTGGACTTCGGTGCCAACAACGGCACCGGCAGCTTCCACACCTACCACCAGACCGGCGGCAATGTGGAGGTGTCCAGCTTCCTCATTGCACGCGGGACACATTCCACCACCATCACTGCAGGCAGCCTCTCGACGGGCAGCATGGATCTGCACGCCTTTCCCAGCGATCCCGGAGCCACCCTTGAGTTTCTGGGGGGTGACATAGGGATTACCAACAACCTGAACTTCCGCACAGGCCGCACCGTGCTGACTGTTGGCGGCACGGCGGACCTCAGCATCGGAGGCAACCTCCTGCTGAATGCAGGTGGAACCACGGCAGAGCCCAGCAAGTTCATTGTCTCAGGACAGGAAGCCTCCATCACCGTGACAGGAAACCTGGTCATGACCGGAACCGATGAACGCTATCTGTCCTTCATCCCAGACGCAGCCTCACCTACCCTGGTCAGTGCCCTTGAGGTCAGCGGTGACGTGACCGCCGCAGGCACCCTGGAACTGCTCGACTGGGGCACCCTGCTCAGCTCCTCCTCAACCTACGGCACCATCACCCTCATCAACAACCTGGGCAGCAACCCCGTGAACGGCACCTTTTACCAGACCAGCGGCACCTTATGGAATGAAGGCGACTTCTGGCATCATGTGTACGCCGATAATTCTTCCTGGCAGCTCAGCTACCAAGGCGGCGACGGCAACGACATCACCCTCACCGCCGTCATCGTGCCCGAGCCCTCCAGGCTGCTGCTCCTTGTCCTCGCCGTCATAATGATGGGCAATCGTCGTCGCAGGCTCGGGTGAGGGTCCTGCATTTGCAGCAACTCTCAGCCGCCTGCCAGCTCCGCCATCAGTCCGCCCTGGTTCCAGCAATCCCAGCCTTCCACAAACTTTCCGTCCTTCACCCGAAACCACGTCGTCCCGCGAAAGGAGACCGCCTTCCCCGTCGGGGCCAGCCCCATGCCGTTCCCGGTATGCGTGGCCTTGGCCAGCCAAAGGACGCAGGCATCATCGCCATCACAAATCGCATTCAGGATCTCCACATGAATGTCAGGCAGCACCTCAATAAGAGCCTTCTGAAACTCCATGAAGGGGATGTGGCCAACAATCTCCTGCCCACCCTCCAAGTGCCCGATGGCATCTTCCGCCAGCAGTTGGGGAATCAGGTCCAGATTCCGCCGGTTCCAGACTTCTTCAAACCAGCGGACGCCGATTTCCTTGGGAGTGGGAGATGAGGACATATTTAAAGGGGTTCTGGTATTAGAAATTACACTCGGCTAATATTTTTTGTCGAGGTAATCTTCCAGCTAAATACCCTTCATCAGCACCGATGCCAAACCTCCGAAGCAGGCATCAAACCAACTTTTGGCGTCATCAATCCGCTGACTCCAATAGTAGGGACGCCGCTTCGCGTGGGCCACAGCGAGTATCACCACCTTTTCCCGCCAAATCATGTAAGCGATTTAGTACTCCCCAAAGCACGGCGTCAAATTAACGCGCCGGACATCCTTCCAGCGGACATTATACAGGAAGGGATTCTGACAGATTTGATATCTGCATCGGAGATACAGTTCCTCAAACTGGACCACCAATGATTCATCCACACCAGCGAAGAAGGTGATCAAATCATCATGTTCCAGTTTTGCAGCAGGATGAATCTCCCATTCCATCACGGACGATAAACAGGACGAGTTATTTCTTAACGGGCGAAGAGTGCATCGGTGTCACGATCACACTCCTCTCCTGAAATCAGTTCCACGCGGTCTTCGATGACGTCCTGCATGCGGCGGTCAATTTCGGCGTCCCATTCGGCTTCGATGGAGGTGGCTTCATCATCGGCAGGAGGGAGAACATACTCGTTTTGGAGATCACGCAGAAGAGCTTCGATCTCATCGGGACCGAGACTGCGGATCTCCTTTTTGATGTGCTCAACGGCGGCCGTCATTAGTCCAGTTTAAGGTATCACGGGGAATTTGTCCACGGGGGAGGCAGCTATTTGAAGACCTTGTCTTGGTCGTTGCCGCCGCTGATGAGGTAGGCGAGGAGGTCGAGTAGCTCGTCCTGGTTGAGGGCGTTGATGAGGCCCGGAGGCATCATGGAAACTTTGCGGATTTCCTTACTGGCGATCTCGTTTTCATCAATGGCAAGCTGGTCGTTGGGGGCAAAGGGGTTGGCCATGACGAAGACCTTGCCGTTCTCTTCCACAACGATGCGACCAAGGATGGTGCTGCCGTCTTTCTTGGTGATCTGGTGGCTTTCATATTGGTCGGAGATAACCTTGCTGGGGTCCACGATGTTTTCCATCAGGTCGTGCATGGTGTAGCGGTTGCCGCTGCCGGTGAGGTCGGGGCCGATGCTGCCGCCATCGCCATTGAAGCGGTGGCAGGTGGCGCACATGACGCTGCGGTACATGGCCTCGCCATTCTTGAAGTTGCGGCCTTTGAGCCCGCCAGCGGTGAGGGCCACCACTTCGTCCACGGACCAGGCTTTGCCAGGGCCTTGGGGGGCGACGTAGTTAGGAATGTCGGCCCCTTCCACCTTGCTGCTGATGGCTTCCATTTCGGCGAGTTCAGACTCAGGCACAAAGGTGGCCAGAGAGTCCTTGCGGATGTTTTCGATGAAGCCTTTGAAGCTGTTGCCGCCCTTCCAGGTGCGGGCGCGGGGGAACCAGGAGAAGAAGGTTTTGCGCAGCTCAGGCGTCCAGCCGGCCTTGGCATTCCGCAGCGCGAACATGTAGGAGATCTGCTGAGCATTCGGGCGGCTGCCTGCGGCGGCGCGGGCGGCATTGGCATAACCATCATTGCGACTGAGCACGGCATCCGTGGCGACGGCCTGGAAGTCATCTTTGGCGGTGGCCATGAGGGCGATGGTTTTGGCAGGGGCCTGGGTGGAGCCTAGCGCGATGAGGATCTGGCAAAGCTCGCGGTTGATGCTGTCGTCCTCACTGGGGTAGAGGGGCTCCAGCTTTTCAAGAATGGCCTCGCAAACTTCCGGGGCGGGTTTGCCCAGGCGGATGAAGATAAGCTGCAAAGCACGCAGCGCGCCGAGGTGCTGGTTAAGGCTAAGCTCGGCACCTTCCAGGCGGCTGAAGGTCTCCAACATCCGCAACTGAAGCTCGATATTTTCTGGAGAGACATCGCTGATGGCCGGTGAGGAGGAACCTGGAGTGGGCTTGGTGGCAGGGGCTTCTGTCTTGGTGCCATTAACACGGGCCAGGGCAATGGTGGCCTCGATGATGGCCATGGGGTGGCGCTCGCTGAGGGCTTTTTCCTGCCAGAGATCCGGGGGAAGTTTTTCAATGGCAACACGTGCTGCATAGCGCACATGGCGGTCGCTGTGGCTGAGGTAGGGCCAGGCGGCGATGAGGATTTTTTGCGGATCGCCACCTTCCTGATGCATGGCCTCCAGCGTTTGGCGCATGCGGGTTTCTTCATCCAGCGGCAGGGCCTGGACAGGGGCGGTGGATTCCTCGCCCACATAGCTGACGCGATAGACGCCGGACTGGGTGCGGCGGCCGCCGATGGCGAAGTACATGGCCCCATCCTGAGGATGGATGATGACATCGGTCAGGGGCAGCGGTTTGCCAAAAACGAACTCCTCTTTTTCAGCCAGGAAGCTGCCGCCTTTGGGCTGAAGGTTGATGGCCCACATGGTGCCGTAGGTCCAGTCGTTGATGAAAACCGCACGCTGGTATTTGGCGGGGAATTTGGCTCCTTTGCCGCTGACGACGCCGGTCGGGCTGCCGGGACCGATATCCAGCGTGGTGGGCAGGCTGTCAGGATAATACTGGGGCCATTTGCCACTGCCGCTGCGCCAGCCGTAGTCGGCCCCGCTGACGCAATGGTTCACTCGTGTGGGGCGGTACCAGGGGGAGCCGATGTCCCATTCCATGTCGGCATCATAGGTGAAGAGCTCGCCGCTGAGATCGAAGGTGATGTCGAACTCGTTGCGGAAGCCGTAGCAGAAAAGCTCCACGTCTTTCCCATCCGGCGTCATGCTGCAAATGAAACCGCCGGGGGCCATGCGACCACGGGCGTGACCATTGGCATCCCACATGCGGGGGAGAATGTGGTCTTCATCCCAAAGTTTGGCCGGGCGGCTTTTGCTGAGCTCTTCAGGCAGCTCGGTGTGGTTGCCGCCATTGAAATAGATGCGCTTGCCATCGGGGCTGACGACCATGCTGTGCAGGCCGTGCTCGCCGCCTCCGGCCATGGTGACAAGCTTTTCAATCTTGTCGTATTGGTCGTCCTTGTCGGTGTCCTGAAGGCGGTAGAGACCGTTGTCCTTGCCGTTCTCATTGACCATCACATACAGGCTGCCGAAGGCATGAAGAAGGCCGTGGGCCTTGCCGAAATCCACGGCCAGTTTTTCTGGCTTCAACAGCTCTGTCTTGCCGATGGCGGGGACGGCCATGCGATAAAGGCTACCGTATTGGTCGCAAGCGATGAGGCGGCCTTTGTCATCCGTGGTGAGGGCGACCCAGGAACCTTGTTCCTCTTTGGGCACGGAATACAGGAGCTCGACTTTAAAGCCTGCGGGGACCGTGATGTCGGCGGCGGCGATGACGGGCGCGTCTTTCTTCGAGGCACCTCTGCCTTTGCCATCGAAGATCTTGCCCCAGGGGCCGCTGCCATAATTGCCGAGCACGGCGACGGGCTTCCAATCGGTCTGGCCGGTCGGGGTGGACTGCCATTGGGCATTCGTCTCAATGACCTCGACACCACCCTGCTGTTTTTCCAGTTCCAGCTTGGCGATGAGGCCGGCGCTGCCGCCTTTGTTGGTGGCTTGCACTTCAATGAAATTGGTAGCCCCGAGTTCCAGGAACTTGATGACATCCACCTTGACGGGCCTCTGCCAGTCCTCATTCACGACCACCTTTTTGCCATTGATGAAAACGGTGGCCCCGTTGTCACAGGTGAGGCTGAGGATGGCGGACTTGGGCGTGAGCTTGAGATCGAAGGAGTGCTTGAAGGTCGCCTTCTCCTTGGCTTCGGCCTTTTTGGAAGACCATATCCACTGCGGCTCGGCGTGGAGGGTGCCGAGGGTCATTAGAGACAACAAGGTGAAAAGGCGGGCAGAGAGGATCATGGGGAAATTTGGGCTTAACAAACGTACCCGGAACAGGCTGCCTTGCAGGGAAGCAGGGCACATGGAATCAATACCGAACGATCACGCGATACATGGCGCGTGCCATTGGCACAGGACGAGGATCGGGCCAGATGATGTCGCCAGCTATGCCTTCAACAGTGGCCAGACTGGTCCAATCTTCTTCGAGGAGGTTGCTGGAGCTTTGCACCTCATAAAAACGTCCGGGCAGGCTTTTCCATTGCAGGACCGGTTGCGCTGAATTGGGAGGATAGAGCACCTTTAGCCGGAAGACCGAAGCCGGATCCTTTGGAATGGTGCCTGCCAAGTATTCGTGAGCATTGGAAAGGCTGTCTCCATCCGGGTCCAGGTGCGGTGCTCCCAGCGAGTTCTCTTCTCCGAAGAACTCCACCTGCCAGGCATCCTCCAAACCGTCGCCTGCATAGATGCCGAAGTCATCGGTATCCGTATTCGTCACGAGAAAGGAGAACTCGCCGCTCATGTGGGGAACATCTGCCCGGACCATTGCCGTGGTATCGGCGAAGACGGTTTGGGAGGTAAAGCCGCCTTCAGCGGTAATGGCTGAAACTGGGCCGCTCATCACGTTCCACTGGAGAGTCTCCGGATCGACGGCCAGGAAGGTATCGTCATCCAGCCGTTTGAGCACGGAGAGCTGACCGTTAGTTCTTTCAGGAACGGATTCTGGCGATACGGAGATTTCCAGGGCCTGTTCTTCGTATAGCTGGCCGATATAGCCATGTTTGATCATGGATAGGCCAGCCTCACCTGCCGGGGCCGTGGATAAGCCTCCGACAATACCGAAGCTGGCGTCCTGCTGATAATCTGCACTGCCGCCTGAACCTCCGCCAGAGTTGATGGATTCGGTGACGATCTGATAAGCCTGGCTCTCACGTTCCAATGCCATGGCTGAGGCCGGCAAGTTCATCCCAACTGACGCCATGATCAGCGGCAACATCCATTCATTTCGAAGAAGCGATTTCATACGGAACAATAAGTTCGGCAGATTCAAGGTTTCATGTATAGATACATGGGCTCTCCGGGAGTTAGCGTATAACTCCTGTCATTTAAACCGACTCCCCAGAAAATGAATTCCTCACCTGTCCAGACGCCAGTATAATGATATTGTGATGGGGGGGAACCGAGGAGACTCATTGCCGCCCATTTATCTGTTTGAGGGTTATACCGGTATCCAGAGCCGACTTGTGCGTACCCATGATTCCACACTAAAATTTCTTTACCAGTCCATACTGCCAATGCCCTGCCAAAAACAGGTTCATTTTTCCTGGAAAACGATTTCCAAGTGTCAGTTACTGGATTGTAAGCCCCTGAACCATACGATGATACAATGATCATTTCATTACCTGTCCATACTACATTGTTGAGGTCATATGATAAACTTAACGGACCCGATTGATTCATAGGCCGCCACTGATCGGTCGTCGGATTATAACGGGCACCTTGTCCCAAAGGGAGGTTGCTTGAATCTTGCCCACCCCAGATGATCATTTCTGAACCTGTCCAGACAGCCATATGATCGAATCTGCCTATCGGGGCAAACTGAGTGGAAACTGGCAACCATGTATTCGTGGCAGGATTGTATCGGGCACCATCGTTGTGATATCCGCTCGTGACACTTCGACCGCCCCATATGATTACCTCGGAACCCGTCCAAACAGCAGTCGGTGAATATCTAGGAGCAGGAGCACCCTCCTCTGAAGTGGCAGTCCATGCATTCAATGCCGGATCATACAAGCCACCAGATCGGACCCTTGGGGAAGTTGGTGCTTCAATTTCACCTCCCCATACCATCATCTTGTTTCCTGCCCAAATCTGCACATGCTGTTCTCTAGCCTGAGGGGCTCCAACTGTAGATAGCAACTGCCATGTTCCAGCTTGGGGATCATGGCGCAAGCCTTGGTTGCTGTATTTGTTTCCCCAAACAAGCATCTCAGAACCAGTCCATACTGCTTCATTTGAAGGAGCAATCCAGCTAAGATTGGCAATAGCATTCTGGCTCTCCCATTTGTCCGTCGGAATTTCATAAGGCAGTTTGGTGTAACCGGCGGCGAGGAGGGCGGTGTTGTTTTCGACGGGAGAGAGGACCACGCCGCCGCTGGTGACGCCGGACTGGCCGCTGGCTTGCAGGTTGGCCAGGGCGGAACCGCTGGCGAGGTTGGCGGCGGTCACGGCGCCGTTTGAAAGCTGGGCGGAGCCGATGGAGCCAGCGACGAGTTTGTCTGCGGAGATGACGCCGTTGGCGATCTGGGCAGCTCCCACGGAACCGGCGGAGAGGTGGCTGGAATTGACCGCGCCTGCGGCCAGGTGGCTGGCACCCACGGCCCCGGTGGCGAGTTTATCCGAGGTGATGGCTCCATCGGCCACGGAGCTGGCCATGATGGCATAACCCACCGCAGCGATGCGCTGGTCCGGGCTGAGCAACTGCATGCCGTGGACACCATCATCAAACCAGACCCGCAGATACACTTCCGGATGATCAAAGACGGATGGAGGAATGCTGCTCATGCCGGAAACAGCCGGGGAGCCGAGCAGCACAGAATACAGGCCCTTGGTCACGGGTAATGTCAGCGTGCTATGAGGTGCGGTGCCTGCGACGCTGGTTCCGTCGTGACTCCAGTAAGTCGTATAGACCATATCAGCCGAGCCGCTGACGGGTGGGGACACTGAGACTTCAGGAAGAGAGGTGTATCCCGAACCTGGGGAAACGATGACGATTTGCGTCACCTGACCACCGGAGACGATCGCACTGGCACTGGCCCCTGCTCCTTCACCGCCTGCAAGGGAGACGGCGGGAGCGGACTGGTAACCTGAACCCCCATCATTGACCACGATGCTGGTAACAAATCCTGAGGTCACCACGGCGGTGGCGGTTGCCACCCGTGCGCCGGGAAGGCTGGACATGCCGCCGTCCACCAAAGCAAATTTAAACTTGCCCGCTCCATCAAAGTTGATTCCTGCGGAGATGACGCGCCCCTGGTAGCTGAGCACCTGGGGTACCTGAGCGGACAAACTATGGCTGACAGCAAGACAGAAGAGGAGAGAACTAAGTTTTTTCGCCAGCGGGGCCAATCGGTAAAATGCGGGAGACATCATAAGGGCAATCTTGCCATCTTGAAGCACCTTTTTATGCCTGTCCACCTTGTGTTATTTCTGATCTTCTTTTCAGGAGCCAAGTGAGATCTCCCGAGGCGACCTCAATGCTGAGTGCGGGTGCGGGGGTCGTGCTGCCATAGGCAGAAGAGACGGCCATTTCGGCAAGGCTGATGTTCAGACCCTTTCCCTGAACGGCCAGATCCCAAGAATGCGAGCCACGGCTGATGACATAATCCCCAGCCGTGCCGGGGCTTGCTGGAATCAGGCGGCACTTGGGGCTGAAGACCAGACGGAGTTTGAAAGGCTGGCGGGCGGCTTCGAGGTCGGTGATCTGGATGCCGTGATTTAGAAAACGAACGGTTCTTTGGAAGGAGTGGGCTTCGTGATCGAACTGGGCGAGGAGGGTGCGGCCTTCCAAGGCGAGTTTGGGGACGGGATGGTGGCGGGACCAGAGAAAGGGGCCGAGGCGTTTGGGGGTTTTAAAACCGGACGACGGGAGGGGGCCGTTGTGGGAATCCCAGGCGGCGAGGGCGATGCGCCACTGCGGGTGGCCATAATAACCGCCGGTGCCGGGATCAATGAGCAGGGCCTCATCACCGTCCCAGAGGGAGAGATGGAGGGCATCGCCATGACCGTGGGCGGCGAGGGCGCCGAACCCGAGGGGGGAGGCATCCAGGCGGACTTTCCAGCCGTCTTCATGCATGACGGCCATGCCGCTGAAGGGGAAATGACGGCCAGGGTTGGTGGAAGGATGACCAGGGCGGGAACCTAACCAATAATGCAATGCGTTCTCACCGCCCTGAAACCAGCGGAGCCATTCCTGGGCGGCCTGGCTGCGGTCCTGGGTGAGGGGGAGGACCTGGGCATCGTCGTTGTCACCAAAGTCCCAGGGTTCCGGCCCATGGGCGAGCGCCTGGAAATAACCGGCAGCGGTGGCCAGGCGGTCATGCACGTCCCCTGCCCTGCAACCGACGGTGCGGGCGGCCAGCCAGGCCAGGTCAAAGGCGAAGAGATGATAATGCAGGGCCTGCTCACGCGAGCCGCCGTCCGGAGCGAACTGATGGAGCACTTCGTGCCCGAGCAGGTCCCAGGCGGTTTCCGCCGGGCAGGCGATGGCGGCCAGGGCGGGCCATCGGGAAACGGCGACGACGAGGGCGGCGAGCTCGCCTAACAAATGATTGTTTGCCGAAGATCCGGCGGAGCGATAACGCCAGATCCAGGCGGCATGGACGGGAACGATGCTGCGGACCAGAGCGTCCTGCGCTTTGAGAAGGGCGGGATTTCCCTGCGCCCTGACGAGGGCATCGAACCAGGTAAAGTTGATGAGACGCAGCGCCGCCTCCAGCGGACTGGTCCAGTTGATGCCCATGCCCGGGGGATTGCGCACGGTCCAGTCCTCCAGCCAGAGCTGGGCGGTGCGGATGGCGGCCACGTCGTCATTGAGCCAGCCGTGCATGGCCAGGCGGGTCATCTCGGCCCAGCGGTTGAGCTCCCAGATGGTGCGGGCATCGGCCCCATCAGGAAGCTGGCGATGGTTGAGCCGATGGGCCGGTTTGTCGGGATCTATGACGACACCGCAGGCGGCATCGCGATGCCAGCACGGAGGCGAGCCCACGTCCACGTTGCGCCAGCCGAAGAGCTGCCAGCGGCCGGCCTGGAGCTTGCGGGCGTTATCGGCCAGATGCGCGCGCAGGGACATGGAGGCGGCGGCTTTTTCTGGCAAACGCGGCTGCCTGTCAGCAGGCGGGCCGGGATCGAACCCTTCGAGCTTTTTCAGGAAGGCAGGCTGGGTCTGCTGGTTCCAGTGCTCAGTGAGGCGATGGGTGATTTCTGCGGGCGTCATGGCCCGCAGACGGTGCGCATACCAGGCGATGGACTTCGGCGCTTTCATCCGCTCAGACCGCCACGGCACCTCCCTGGCGCAGGCTTTCCAGGACAGCGAAGGTCAGGACCATGCTTTGACGGGCTTCCGGGTAGGCCAGCGGGTGGTCGCCGCCCTTCTTGAGGAAGGCGAGCCAGGCGGCCATTTCTTCGGCGTGGCCTTTGGAAGTGTATGCCATCGCGTTGCGCTTGCGATTGCGATAGAGGGTGAGCTTTTGAAAGTTCTCACACTCGGCGACAAACCCGGAGGCAAAGAGGCGGAAGCTTTCTTTGGGATAGGCCTGATCCCCTTCGGCTGAGTAGAGGATCTGGGCGGAGGAACCGTCGGCAAAGGCAATCTGGGCAGTGACGGAATCCGGAAAAGCGGGACGGCCGATGCTCTGGGCCATGACCTGGACGGGGCGGCCTAACAAGTGACAGGCGTAATCAAAAAAGTGGCAAGCCTCCCCAAGGACTCGTCCGCCGCTTTCTTCCACGTTGGCATACCAATGGTCCGGCGCGAGGGGACCGGCGAAGACGTGATAGGCGAGGGTTTTGGGACCGGGGATAGCGGCCAGGTGCTGCTTCAGTGCGACCGTGGCGGGAGCAAAACGGCGGTTGAATCCGACCATGAGGCTGCCCTGGGTGGAGGCCATGGCGGTGTCAATCTGGGTGAGTTCCTCGCGGGTGAGGCAGAGGGGCTTTTCGACAAAGATGTGCTGGCGGGCGGCGAGCCCCTGGAGGACCAAGGGGGCGTGGAGATGATGGCGGGTGCCGATCATGAGAGCATCACCGGAATGCTTGAAGACTTCAGCGGCATCGGCTTCGGCCTGGGCGAAACCAAACTTTTCTTTGACGTGGCGGGCGCTGAGGCCAGTGGCATTGACGATGGTGCCGAGGGGCAGGTTACCCTTGAGGTGCGGGAGGAGCATGGTGCGGGCGAAGTTGCCGGCGCCGAGCACGTGAAGGGATGAGGGTGGGGAGAAGGAGGAATTATCCGGCGAAGAGGCACCGAATGACGAACCTGAGAGATCGGTTTGAGGTGCGATGGTCGGGAGGAGGGGGGCGCTGTTACCGTAATCCAGGATGACGCCGATGTCGGTGTTGCCGGGTTGCATGAGGGCGTCATAGACGGAGACGGCGTCGGTGAAGGGCGCGCGGCGGGTGGTGAGGGGGGCCAGGGGGAGCTGGCCGGTTTTCATTAGCTGGAGGCAGGCGTCGAAGTTGCGGTTTTCGGTCCAGCGGACGTAGCCGATGGGGTAGTCCCTGCCGCCCCATTCGTACTGCGGATCGTAGCGGCCGGGGCCGTAGCTGCGGGAATAGCGGACCTGAATGTCCTTCATGTAGGCGATTTTCCAGGAAAGCTCAGCATCGTAAATGCCGACAATGACCATGACGCCCCGGTCGCGAAGGCAGGTGATGGCGGTATCGGCGGCTTCATTGCCCCGGCCACCGACACAGAGCAAGACAGCATCCACGCCATCACCGCCGGTCCAGTCGCGGACGGCATCAGGGAGGCTGGACTGGCCGGGATTGACGGTGCGCTCTGCCCCGAGGGTGAGGGCGGTATCCAGGCGGGTCTCGGCATAATCCGCCACGAGGACGCGGGCCCCGGAGGCGCGGAGGAGGCTGGTGGCAAGGAGGCCGACGAGACCCTGGCCAAGGACGAGGACCCGGTCCCCCAACTGCACACTGGCCTGGCGGACAGCCTGCATGGAGATGGAGGCGAGGGTGGTGTAGGCGGCCTGCCAGTCTTCGACACCCTCCGGCACGGGAGCGGCGAGGAGATCCGGCACGGCGATCATTTCGGCATGAAAGGCGCATTCGGCTCCGCCGCAGGCCACGCGGTCACCAATGCGAAAGCGTGTGTTCAGCTCATCCACGGCGATGACGATGCCGGCAGCGGAGTAACCAAGGGGAGAAGGCGATTCCAGACGGTTACGTACTTTTTCCAGGGCGGATTTCCAGCCGAGCGTGCGCGCGGTATCGAGCACTTTTTTGACCTGGTCCGGCCGGGCTTTGGCCTTTTGCAAAAGGGACATGCGGGCCTGCTCCACCTTCATTTTTTCCGTGCCGGGGGAAATGACGGAACAGGTGGTCTGCACCAGGATGCCGCCGGGCGGGGGCATGGGCGTGGGGACGTCCTGGAGTTCGAGACGGCCGTCCTGGTATTGGGCGAGCTGGCGCATGGATAGGCGGGACTTAAATTAGAAGCGACGAAGCACAACCGGCGTCTTACCATCGGCATTGGTTTCGAAGTTTTGATTCAGGCGGTAGGCAACCTGCATGTCAGGGCCGAAGCGAGAACGGAGCTCTTCCTGGACCTGGAGGAAAGCGGGATGGCGGTCAAAACCCTCGGCCGTACTTTCGATGTTCACCACGATGTTTGCGGCACCAGACTGCACGATCTGAAAACGGACGACTCCTGGCACAGCGCGGAATACGGTGTAAAAATTGACGGAGGGAAGCTGGCGGCCATCGGGGGTGAGGATGACGTCATCTTTGCGGCCCTGCACACGGGCGATCTTGCGCGGATAAGGCTCGCCAAGCGGGACCAAGGGATGAGGCGTTATGATGTCCCCTGTGTCATACCGGATGAAGGGCATGACGGGATTGTGGAGGCTGGTGGCGATGAGGCGGCAGTCTCCCGGAGCCAGAGTGGCATCGGGAATGAATTCAGGATGGCCATACTGCCAGACGATGTTCAGTCCGTCGTGATCGGTGCCTTCATAAGCGACGAGGGTGGGCTCCGTCATGCCATACCAGTCGAACAAGATGGGGCCGAAGACACACTGAATGACTTCACGCTCATGGGGCAAAAGGGTCTCTGAGGCGGTGAAGACGCCTTTGACGGAAGGGAGGCTCTGACCGGTGCGCTCCAGGTATCCCGCCAGGACCAGCAGGGAGGAAGGGTAGCTGCGGATGAATTTGGGCTGAAAGGAGGTGATGGCCTGCATGTACTGCGCCGCTGTGCCGGGTGAGAAGTGGTAGGCCGACATGAAGAGGGTGTTTTGCACCTGGTCATGCATCCAGAGGGAATCCTCCGCACGCGACGGCACGTAACTGCGCAGGGCCAGAAAACGGTCCCTGAAGCGGTAGCCTGCCTGGGACCACATCTGGTACATGCAGGCATAGTCCAGGGCGATGTAGCTTTCATTCAGCAGCATGCGCATGGGCATGCCGGTGGTGCCGCTGGTCTCCGCTTGCGCGCTGAAACGGCGGTAGCGGGGATTGATGAGATCGTGGAAACGCTCGCGAATGATTTCCTTGGTCAGCAACGGCAGTCTCGTCAGGGTCTCTGGGCCGGTGAAGTCCGTGCGTGGATCGAACCCGATGCCTTTAAACACCTCCGCGTAATAGCGTGTGCCGAGGTAGGCAGTGACGAGAGTGTGCTGGAGCTGGCGATGAATCCATGCCTGGCGGCGGTCTTCTGAATAAGCGGAGGTCCGCCGGAGGAAGGAATGGCAGGTCCACCAGCCATGAAGCTGAGCCAGGCGGCGGATGGACTTTTTATGCATGGACGGCGGGATGCGTGACGAGCTCAGCCAGGGCATGGGGACTGCTGCCGTGACGGGCGTTCCAATACAGCCGGTAGGCCTGTTTGGCCAGGGGAAGAAGCGGACGGGGAACGGCCAGGAAGCGTTTTACAGCATAGTATCCTGGAGCGTATCTGCGCTCCGCCGTGGTTGCAGACTGGGGCCGGGAGAGGATGCGAAAGGGAGTCTGGCGGCGGAGCATGGCGCGGACGGTCTCCTCCGCCGTGGCTGTGGCGACGATCTCGTTCACACACTGGCCGACATCCGCTTCATAATGGGCATCGCTGCCTCCAAAAAATGGCGGTGCCAGCTGTTCGTGAAGCTGGCGGGCCAGAAGATTGTCCGCGTGGCTGCCTTTGGCATTGTGGATCTCGTAAGCGTCAGCGGCGGTCATTTGCGCCAAATCCAGGCCGCGTGGGCCTAACAAACCGTCTTTCAAACGATACGGATGGGGCACCAGGACAAGACCGCCCTGGGCGTGGATCTCATCCATCACGTCCTGGGCATCCTGGGAGACGATGTCGCCATGAAGAAACAGGCCGATGAGATGGCAGCCGTTAGATAGGGTGCGTTCCTCGCCAATGAGAATCTGGGTGGCGGAGTTCTTTTTGCGGAACCATTTTTGAAACTCAACGGCTCCCCCGGTGGTGTCGTGATCCGTGATGGCAATGATATCCAGTTTTTGAAGAGCAGCCGCCTTTAGCAAGCCGTCGGGAGTGATCATACCATCACTGGAGGCGATGGTGTGACAGTGAAGCTCCGCACGGACCCGCTGGGAAGGTGATGGCTGAGAAAGCGACATGAACCCTGGAAACTTGGGAAGCGAAAGGGATGCCACCTTTGACTTGTCCGGGCTCGAACTGCCAGCTGCCAGGTGAATGGCCGCAATCAGCTCAGTTTGCGCCAGCGACGAAGCATGACGGCAAGGCCGAAGCAGCCAATCAGCAGGGCACCACCGGGCTCAGGCACCGGTGCGACGATGATGAGGGCGTCCTGATAATTGAAGGCATCACCTTCCGGGAAAAGGGTGTTGGCGATGTAGTAATCATTGACGACATCGTAGCTGGCGAAGAAACCGAGGCCGTCTTTGTCAGCCACATCCAGCAGGATGGACTGAAAGAGAGAGGAGCGGGCGAGGCCGGCTTCGCTGAGGTCCCCAGACCAGCGGTCTGCAAAGTCACCGAGGTCGGTGAAGTCCGTGTGGGTGGGCTTGCCATAAACCTCGGCGAGGAAATTCTGCACCGCGAACATGGAGTTGTAGAAGGTCTCATTATTGCCGTAGTGACCGGCATTTTCGCTGCCCTCCAGAAGTGCACCCGGGGTGGTGAGGGTGGCGATGGGCAGATACGTATCCAGCACATACTCCATGATGTTGATCTGCTTGCCCAGGGCAGCCTGTGCAGCCAGGGCATCTGGCGAGGTGGTGTAGTAGTCGTTGCGCTCGGTGTTCTGGCGGGTCCACGCATCCGTAAGGCTTAAGGCATCCCCGAGAAAACCATCTCCTGCAATGGGAGCAGGTGAGCCGTTTGGCTCCACGCAGAGCCACCAGTAATGCTGGTCATTGATGTCATAAACACCGATAAAGCCATCATTGTCCACGCCGTTGAAAGCCGTCTGGCTATGAGAGGCCGCCGTGAACGCCAAAAGAAAGCTGAAAATCAGAATGCCAAACTTCATACAGCCAAGTTTCTCATAAATTTCATAATAAATCTAGGGGATATTGATTAAATTTTAAGAAAGTTAATTTCGCTGTGCGGATAATCAGGAATACTTTAATAAATTCAAGCACCAATCACAACAGGCTTGTGAACTTTTTGAAGAAGGGTCTGCCGCCACGACATGGTCCAGACTTCCAGCCGGGGGCCGATTAGGATCAGGATGGCCATGACGATGGAGAATTCGATGAGCGTGTGCCACAGGGGGTAGCGATTGACCAGGCTTCCCCAGTGCATGTCCACAAAGTGGTCCAGCAGGAGCAGGAGCTGCATGTGCAGGATGTAGCAAGGGTAGCTGAACTTGCCAAGCCAGCGGCAGACCGGCGTGGCCCAGGCACGGGCGGAGAGGCGGGTGTAGCGCCCACCCAGGAGAAAAAGCATGAGACCAGGAATGGCACTCCACCCGGCCAGATGAACGGCCCAGGTAGGGTATTCTTTAAACTTGAGGATAATGAGCAGGCTCTCCGACAGGATACACAGGACGATGGAGGCGATCCAGGTGCGGCGGGAGATTTGCAAACGGGGGCTGCCCCAATGAGCGGCCAGCCAGGCTCCGCAGACCCAGACAGGGAGCAGCACGGAGACGATCCAGACACCCTGGACAAAAGCGCTGGACTCGAGGAGATGAAGCCCTTTCCAGAGGATCATGATCGTGGCGGCCACCAGAAGGACGGAGAAGATGGAGAGGGCCGCGGCAAGGCTGGCACGGCCCCGAGCAAAGAAGAGGGCCACGGGCCAGATGGCATAATAGATCATTTCACAACTGAGGCTCCATGAGGTCTCATAGGCCGGGAACGGGGTGGTGAGGATCTGGAGGCTAAAGAGCGTGGCGGCGAATTCGCGCTTGGGAGCGGGATTGTAACTGCCGCCGAAGGCCTCATGCAGCAGCCAGGCCGCCACGGCAAGGGCCAGGCCCAGCAGAAAAAGCGGGTAGATGCGGGTGATGCGCGCCAGGGCATACCGGCCGAATGAAAAGTCCCCGGCGGCGATGCTGCGGGAGATGGACTGGTGAATGCAAAAGCCTGAAATCATGAAAAAGCACCAGACCAAAAAGCTGCCATGCCCCAGGCTGGCACGCGCCCAGCGCCAGATTTCAGGGCTGCTGGCATAACTCCAGCCATAGGCATGGGCCACGGCCAGGTCAAAGGCGTGGGTGAAGACAATGAGCAGAGCTGCAATGCCACGCATGGCATCAATCATCAGCTCTGTGTCCCTGTCCAGTCTGCGGGTCATGAGGTATTTAATGAGCGGGCCGGCCTTCCGTCATGAAAGAAGTTTGAAAGCGGGGTGTCAGATTTTTGATCAGCGTGAGGATGACCTCCATGGTTTCTTCTGAACTCCGGCGGCGCTGGCCGGTTTCTGCCGGATCGAAATTTTCTGTGACCCAGGCGGTGACGCTGGGGTAGGCCCAGCGGTGATTGACGTTGCGGGTGATGTTGTCCCAACTGCTGAGCCAGACCCGTGTGGCATTGTGGGGAGTGGTGACATCTGTGCCGACAAACCAGTAAACATAGTGCGCACGCAGGGGTTTGCGGCTGCCGTCAGGGGCCACCCAGATGCGCTCGATGTGGAGGTCCTTTACCTCCAGGATGCGGCCGGGGAAGATCTCCACAGGAATGACACGGGACTCCAGCAGCGTCCAGCCCTGTCCGTCCAGGCAGACTTCGGGACGGTGGATGCTTCGGCGCTCGGCACCGGACAGCACGAGGGTGACGTTGGCCACATCCCGCATGTCTGGGGAGGATAGTGTGCGGTAGCGCTTTTTAACGATCTGAGTATCGGCAGGCAGAAGCTCTTTTTCGACTTTGTCAGGCTCTTCGGCATCGCCCACGAAGCGGCCAATGCCAGTGGGGAGTTCCATGACCACCCCGGCCTGGCTGCCCGCAGTGACTTCGGGCGAAAGGCGGCAGCCGGCGATGGCAGCCAGGACCAGGGCAGCCATGACCCAGGGGCGTAAAACAAAAGCAGCGGAGAGAGGCTGAGCAGCCTTTCCCGCAAGCAATGACTCACGAGGCTGATCCGGACCGGCGAAGCGGTTCAGGAGGACTGCGACGGTCTGCAATCCCAAAAGGGCGACGAGATAAACGGCGATGCCGGAGACAAAGTGGAAGGTGGAAACTTCCTTGTCCTCATTACCGACCGCGAAGTCCTGGCCAAAAACCACGGAGCCGCCTAACAAAATAAAGATGCGCGCCATGTTGGCGATGATGGCCAAAGGCAGGCTGCACGCGAAAATAACCAGGCGACGCCACAAGGTTCTTTGGCTGAAGTAACCGAAAAGAGCCGAAACCATCAGCAAGGCAAAGAGGGACCGCATGCCACTGCATGGACCGTCCACTTTCAGGCTGAAAAGCTGCCCCAAGGCATGGCCGGAAGCGGCATCAGGTGCTGAGGTCAGAGCAGTGCCGTCGCGGATGGTATCCACCTGGATGAAGTTCAGAACCATGGAGACACTTTCCACCATCAGGACCCGCAGGCGGTAGCCGACACTTTCTTCCAAAAAGACCAGAGGCCAGGTGAAGCCGAGCATGAGCCAGGCAAAGAACAAACGCTTCGAGTGCCCCACGCCCCAAATCCACAAGACGACACCTGCCACAAACCACTGGATGCCAAAGGCCCCGAAGTAATAGTTATTGGCCTTGTATCCCGCGTAGTAAAACAGCATGGCCACCACCATGATCAGCAGTCCCCAGGCACTGCCTCTGGCCGGCAGCGCGGCCAAGGCCGCGCGCTGACGCCACACCAGCCAGCCCGCGATGAACGGAGCCAGGAAACCGTGCTCCCAGGTAGGGTCCAGCCAGCGGATGACCAGTTCCCTCCCGATGGTGAGACGGAATTCGCCATACCCTGCGGCATACGGCTGCCAGCCGACGAGCAGCAGCAGGGCAATGCCACAGAGGGCGAGCGGCCACCCATGGCTTTTGAATAAGGCGGTCATGATTGCAGCAACTCCATATAGATTTTTTGCAGCCCCTGCCAGTGGGCTTTCCAGGTGAATTCTGCGGCCCGCTCCAGCCCGGCGGAGATCTTTTGCTGGCGCAAAGACGGGTCCGTGAGGATTTGCAGGCAGAGCGCGGCAGCCTGGGCGGCATCGGCCGGGTCGAAACCGAGACCTGCCTCTCCCGCCACTTCCGGCAGACTGGTGGCCAGGCTGTGGACAACAGGGCAGCCGGCGTGCATGGCCTCCAAAACGGGCAGGCCAAATCCTTCGTGAGTGGAAGGAACCAGGGTCAGGGCCGCCGTTGCATAGGCAGCCGCCAGGGCGGCATCGGAGACGCCCCCCAGCTCATGCAGGTCCGCATGCTGGCGGATTTCGGAAGCGAGGGATTCGTCCAGCCGGTCGCCTGCCCGCACCAAGGTGGCACGATGACCTTGCGCCGCCAGATGCCGGGCCAGAGGTGGCAGCAGAGCGAGATTTTTTCGCGGCCGTGAACTGCCGACGGTGAGGATGAAAGGCGGGAGTCCGCTGAGATGCTGGCGCATGCTTTCCTCCGGTGCGGGGAGGGTGGAGGTGCCGTTGGGAAGGACGTGGAGTTTTTCCTCCGGAATGTGCAGCAGCCGCCTGACCTCTGACCGGGTATGCTGCGAGACACAGACCACCCTGTCCGCCAGCGCCACGTTGGCCACGGTCCTTGCAAACCGTACCTGCTGGGACGCGGTGAGACCTGAGTGTTCCGTCAAGGGAATGAGATCATGCACGGTGATGACGGTTTTGACGCCAGGAGGAACCTTTTTTAAAAGGTCCGCAAAACTGTGATCCAGCAAATGCATGACCCCCGCTTTCACCTTGGAACGGATCAACTTGGGATAGGCAAAGCGGCGCACCCACAGGCGCACCCAACGCGGGCTGGCGGGAGATTCCACCGGCACCTCAGGAAACAAGGACCGGACATCTGCATCCCCGGCAGACTCAAGAAGGAGAGCCTGCCAATACCGGTTCATGCTGATCCAGCCCATGCAGGGATGAGCCGGGGCCAGATGAATGCGCGGTGCGGAGGTCATGCGCGGGCTTGAAGAAGGCCGGTATAAATTTCATCCAGGCGGGCAGCATAAGCTGCGGCATTCAGGCTGCTGGCCGGACCCGGTTTCATGGAGTGCCTGCCGGAACGCAGAAAGTCTGCAAGGCAGGCATCCACCCCTTCCTGGTCCCAAGGCAGCAAACATCCGTTTATACCCTCTTTTAGATACATTTCATGTCCGTCATAAGGAGTGATGAGAAGCGGCAGTCCGCAGGCGGAAGCCTCCAGTGCGACGAGGGAAAAGGTCTCATACCGCGAAGGAAAGAGAAAGGCGTCTGAGGCCGCGTACCAGCTTTCCACATCCGTGACTGGAGGCACAAGTTGAATCCAGTCACGCCAGCCAGGCACCAGTTCATTCAACTGGGGAATGAGGGACTGCTGTGCCCGGTCCCCTGCCCCGACGACGAGAAAGCGCAGATTCAGGCCGCATTCCTTACGGGCCATTTCCCGGCATGCACGGATGGCGCGAGCGGCTGGCCAAAGGCCTTTGCGGTGGTAATGGCCGGTGCTGACAAAGATGAAGATGTAATCCCGGTCATCTGCCTGAAGCCGGGTGCGTAGCGCGGCCCGGTGAAGCGGCCGGACGGAAAGATTGAAGCGTTTTTCATCCAATAAGTTAGGCAACACCAGAACTGATTTGTCCGGAGAGAGCTGGGGGCGGACGCGTTTGGCCAGGCCCTCGGAGACAGGTAGAAGGATGCGCCAGCGTTTCGAGCTCAGGGCCACCGTTTCCTGGATGAAGCCGATGACCGTGTGCAGAATCTTGAGGCGGTCTTTAAAAGAATGGGACAGCTCATGCACCTGAAGGCCGATCCAGGTCCGGTTGTGAAAATGCAGAGACATGACATCCGCGCCTGGAATGTCCGGCCCGCTGGTGTGGACGATGTCTTCATTATGACCACGCCATCGGCGGATGGTGAGCAGGCAGAAGGCCGCCAGCCAAAACCACAATGGCTCCAGCAGACGGAGCCAGCGTGCGCGCGGCAGCAGCCGCACTTTGACCCGCGGGTCCAGCGCCTCATCATGGTGCAGGCACCAAAGCTCCATCTGCCAGCCTTTCTCCAGAAGAAAAGGAAGAGCCAGGCAAAGGCTCTGCGCGGTGGGCCGGCTGGCGCGAAAAGCGGGGTCCATCCAGAGGAGTTTTCGCCCGTGCGGCTGTGAGGGGGGTGCCATCAGGCTGCTTTTTGAAACACAGTCAACAGCCCATAAGGACGCAGGGCGCGGCGTTCCTTGGGAGACAGGTGGGTCTCTCCGTCCACCAACACCACAGGCACAAACATACCACGCACAGGCAGCCGGGCGCAGCTCAGCATCCGGTCCACGGTATCCCGGGTGAGGAACCAGTCATGGGTGATCGTCTTCATGCCATAGGGGGCAAACAGGGCGGTCAGCTCCTCTTCGGTATAACCTTCCCGCATGTGGTCCGCATTGGGAAAGGGCTCCGGCGGCCGTGGCACGGTGATCACAGCAAATCCGCCGGGTTTGAGAATGCGGCACAGCTCAGCCGCTGCGCGTTCGTGATTCGTGATGTGCTCCAGCACCTGGGTGGAAAGGACAACGTCCACCGAAGCATCCGGCAAGGGGATATCCAGCAGCGATTCACGCATCGTGCGCACCTGCGGGAGGCGGCCGGCATTGGCCTGCAGACGGGCATAGTTCTCCTCATCGTATTCCAGGGCAATGGCTTCATCAAAACCCAGTTCAATGCAGCGGCGGACAAACTCACCCGATCCCGCACCGCCATCAAAGAGGACTCCGCGCAGGGGTACATGAGCCAGGAGCGCCTGCTCGATCCGGGGCCATTCCACACGGTAGCGGATGGTGTTAAAGGTAAACAGCCAGCGGCGGGCCATGGAGCGGAGCAGCGACATCAGGCTAAAGGATGAGTGAAGTAAAAATTGCCATCGGCAGGCCGTGCCTCCTGGTAACCGAGGCCGAGTATGAACTGCTGCAACTTTTCCCGGCTGCAACCAAATTCGCGGAGCTGATGGTCATAGGCCTCAACGATGAGGGCGGGTTTCTGCCGTTGCAGGAAGCCGGTCATGCCGTGCAGAGCCAGGAGTTCAGCTCCTTCGATGTCCATTTTCACGCAGTGGATACGCGGCTCGGGCCGTTGCTGACTCCACCATTCATCCCAGACAATGACCGGCACCTGGATATCCCCCGTGGCACCGTCCGCAGCCAGACGGGAATGCCCGGTGTTGGTCTCATGCAAACAGAAGGGCAGGACGCCAGGGACATTGCCCACGGCAAGGCGGTTGACGATGACCCGACCTCTCAGACCGTTCAACTGCACGCTTTCCTCCAGCAGCGTGGCAATGGGCGGATTGGGCTCAAAGGCATGGACCGTGGCCCCTGGACGTCCGGTGGCCACCCGCAGGGTGAAGTAACCGACATTGGCACCAATGTCTGCAAACCCGCCGCCCGGCGGTACATGAGCGAGAATGAACGCCTCAGTCACCGGTTCAATGTTGCCAAACAGCTTCAGCCCCATGGAAATGAAGTCATTGCCCGGATTGACGCACATGGAAAAACCAGCCCGCACCTGAACCCGCGAGGAACGGCCCGCGAGCGCATCCCGCCAGGCGGGCCTGCGGAGGATGTTCCTGAGCATGAAGTCACGCCCCCGCACGAACGGCCAGACACGGGCAAGCGCCCAGTAAACCTGGAAAAAACGTCTCATGAATGATGCATACCTCCCTGCCGGCTGCGTGGCCTCATCGGCACGATTCGCTCCCCTTTTGGTGGCAGGGTCAAAGAAGGAAAATCTGGAGAAGAGGCGTATTTTTCGCGCTTTTCCTGAATGGACTGCGCACGGGCCAGAACGGCCACGCCGGCCAGACACATCCAGAAGAATACATTGTTAGGAAAGACGGAAAGGATGCTGCCGCTGATGAGCGAAACGGCCAGGATGGCGAAACTGAGGGCGATCATGCGGGCGGCAAACTGGCGGTCCTGGCTCTCATGCAAACGCCAGGCCTGATGATGGCTGAGGCGCAAAAAGAGCAGGCCTGACACCACCAGCGTAAAGAGCACCACGGCACCGAAGCGCACCAAAATTTCGCTGAGCGGATCATGAAAATGAAAACGCCCTTCACCGTTTTCATCAATGCCCCAGCCAAACAGCCTGTAGGCATCCGGGTTCATCAGCACGGTGGCAAAGCCCTCCAGACGGTCCCAATAAGTCCCGACGACCACCATGCGGCCAATGAAAGTTTCACGGGGCGCGAGGCTAGAGATGAACTGGTTCAGATAATCCATCCTCTGCACCAGCCAGGGGGAGGCCACGATGAGAGTGATAAAAGCTCCGGCCGATACGGCATAAAAAAACTGGGTTCGTGATTTGGAATAAAAACACCAGCCACCGGCCAGCGCGATGGGAATGATGAGAATGGGGGTGCGGCTCGTGGCCGCGATCAGGCCGGCGCAGTGGATGCCAAAGCAGAGAATCGCGAGAGCAGGATGCAGCACTGGCGGCGTGTTCTTGTCACGCTGGGAGAAACCGAGAAAGAGGCTGGCCACGGCCAGGGTAGCGCAGACCACGGAAAGGGCGCTGGGAGAGTTCAGGGTGGAAAAGGCCCGCACCTCCTGGGTGACAAGCTGCTTGATCTCGATGCTGAGGCCGGTCTCCAGGTAATCCAGTTCAAACGCCGCAAAGCCCTGCATCTGCTGGATGACGCCATAGATGGCCACTGGCAAAAAGATAAGCACCAAAAAGCGCCACAGACGCTGCAGCTCATCCACTTTGCTGAACATCATGGGCAGGACAAAGAGCAGCAGAGCGTAGAGACCATTATTGGCCATGGCCTGAAGCACCCCGTTCAATCCGCTGCCCTCCTTCAGATAGGCGATGGCGCCGGTGGCAACCATGAGCACACAGCCAGCGATGATGGCGATGAGGTCCCGGAACATGAGCCGCCGGCCACCGATGAGGCCGCCCAGAATCAACGCCACGACCACACCGCCGAACATCGCCGGCGTGATGCCCAGGACAAACGGCAGGTCACCATGGGTGACACGGCCTCCCATGATCATGAGACGCTTGAGCAGGTCGTTATAACCGCAGAGCGTGAGCCAGATGTAAAACCCGGCACGGGGTGCAACGACACTGAGGAGAAAACCGCCGACCAGCAGGTAGCGGCAAAATTCTCCAATGGTGTTGCCTTCCGTCAGAAGGATGGAGGCAAGGGCAAACAGCCCGATGCCCCCCATGACAAACATGGGAAGCAATGCGCCTGAGCGTCCTTCATTCATGCGTTGAACCTGTAAAAATGCTCCAGGGCACGATCACACACCGTTTCCGGTGCAAGCGAGGAAAGACAGAAGGGCCGGAGCTTTTCATCGCGTGCTTCAGCCGGGACTTTGCAGGTCGTCGCACAGCAGGGCACGCAGGCCAGCGGTGCGTTGAGAGCCAGGCCGTGAGGCGCGCGGAAAGGCCCGGTGCGCGCCACCGCCGTGGGGCCAAACAAACCAACGGCAGGTATGCCCATGGCCAGGGCAATGTGGTATAACCCAGAGTCATTGCCAATGAGTCCGGCACAGCGGGAGATGTAACGGGAGACTTCCGTGACGTTGTGTTTGCCCAGCATGTCAACCGTGCCAGCGGGCATGGTTTTCATGTCGAGATCCCCTTCCCGACCGAGAACAACGGGGATCCATTTCTGCGCCAGGAGGCCTTCCGCCAGCCGCGGCCAGTGGCGCAGCGGCCATTGCTTCAGGTCTCCGGGCACCAGTTCATTTCCCGCACGGGGAACGAGGGCGATGTGACGCGCCAGGCGGCCCCCTTCTCTATCCTGGAGATGCCGCAAATCCGCCGCAAAACCATGATCCTTCACATCCGCAGCCCCGGCCCACAAACGCAGAAACCAAAGGGAGGTATGATCGGCATTGCGCGGGTAATCCAGCGGCACCGTGACATCAAAGTTGAAAGGAAAATACGGTTTCCACGACTCGGTCCGGAACCCGATACGCCAAGCCGCACGGACAGAGCGGGAATAGAGGCTGCGGGACCAGGAGAGATCCAGGCAGAAAAGAGCATCAAAGATTCCCTGCCTGCGAACCTGCCGCCAGAGGCGTTTATACAATGGATCCCTGCCAGAAGAAGCAAAGTCGGATGCGGGTAAAGCATGGACTTTGTCCACCCAGACGGAGCCGTGCAGCAAAGGGGCCACATTATCATTCAAGAAGACTTCCACCTGGGCCTGAGGGGCATCCTGCCGGATCTGCTGTAAGAGCGGGGTCATCTGCGCCACGTCGCCCAAACCACAGCAGCGCACGATGGCGATGCGGCGGAGATTGACGAGGTCCAGAGGGTCTGATTTCACTGCATGAGCACCCTCCACTGCCGGAGGTCTTTTGCCAGCCAAAAAGGGCTGGTCAGACCGGCGAATTGCTGGTGGCCGACAGGCCTCAAGGCTGGCAGGATGAGGGAGGCCACCAGCCAGACCAAGGTGTAGGCAATGGCAGTGGCCCAGGCGGCGCCAACTGCTCCATGGACGGGCACCAGCCAAAGGTTCAAGCCAATATTGATGAGCAGCCCTGCAAGCGCGCAACGGATGCTCCAGACGGTCTTCTTTTCGATCACCAGCACGGCACTGCGCAGTTCTCCATGAAGATAGGGAACGGCGGCGATGCCATGGACAAGCAGGACCAGTGCGGCCTGCTCAAAAGCCTCACCATACAAAATCCGCACCACGACCCCGCCCGCCAGCCACCAGAAGAGGATGGAGGCATACCCCACCAGACTCAGAGCACCGAACAACCACGCGCACTGCCGGTGATAACGGGCGGGATCCGTGTGAAAGGTACGCGTCAAGACAGGCATGAAGGTCATGATCATCAAAGGTCCGGCGGCATAGACGATTTCAGAAAGACGGGTAGCAGCGGCATAAACCCCCGCTTCCGCCGCGCCACGGAGCTGATAAATCATCAACTGGTCCGCGCGCAGCAAAAGCAGGGTGCCTGAATGGGCCAGGAAAAGCGGCAGTGATTCACGAAGCAGTGAACGGGCCACCTGGGCATCCCAGGCGAGGAGATCGGATGCCCAGCCATTTTTGACCGACCATCTCCAGGCGGCCGCCGCAGAGACGACCACCTCCAGCACTATGGTCAAGGCAGCCCAGCGGAGATCCGCCCCTGCCAGGATACAGATGACCCGTGCAATGGCGGCCAGCACATTGGCTAAAATGCCAAGGCGGGCGGTGCGCTGCGCCTGCTGGGCGGCATCCCAGCGTGAAAGGACGGCCAGGTAGGCATTCAGAGGGAGGGATGAATAAAGAATACTGCCGACGATGAGCATCTCCACCCCGCCCCACCACCAGGCCACGGCCGAGGCGATGAAAAAACACACCATGCCCCAGAAGAACATGATGCGCGCCGCCGTCCCAAAGACCAGCCCGGCATCCTCGCTGCGGACGGACAGCTCTTTGATCAGCACCTGGCGCAGACCAAGCTCCGCCGTGAAGCCCATGAGGGAGCTGATGACCAACGCGGTGCCCAGCAGGCCGTTTTTCTCCGGCCCCAGGGCACGGGTGAGCCAGGCTCCCACAAACAGGCCTGTGACCAGGCGCACCATCTGCGAGACCGTGAGCCAGGAGAGATTCCGCAAAATCATATCAGTCCAGCCGCATCCACCACATGGTTCTGCCGTAAAAGTGACGCAGGCCGAAACCCTGCCGGGTCAGCAGTTCTGCGGACTGGGCCAGCTCCTCATCATGGTGGATTTCGACAACCACCCAACGGACGGTTTGCAAGAGACTGGATGCTCCGCGCAGGGCCGGGGAGGCATGGCCCTCGATGTCCAGTTTCAGCAGCAGCGGTTTCTTCATCGGGGCACGCTGCAAATAGGCGTCCAGGGTATTGATCTCAACCGTGCGCTGAATACCGCCCATGGGGTTATCCAGGCTGTTGGTGCCTTCCATGGGATCGTCGAAACGGACCGTCATCCGGCCTTCGGCGTCGCCAACTGCTCCGAGGACAGGATACCAGTGGCTGCCCAGGTTTAAGACGCTCATGCAGCGTCCCGTGTAGTCCAGGGCCTCCTGCATCATGTCTATGCCGATGACATGGAGATCGGGATTCAGCGTGAGCCACCAGCGTGAGGTGATGCCGACATTGACCCCGACCTCGATGACTTCGCCAGCATCCGCGGAACGGAGCATTTTTTCCACCTCCGGGTGGCGCAGTTCACCGAGGATGAAGTTATCCAGGTAATTGACGCCTTCCCGCCAGTTGGTAAGGCAGAGCATGGGATGGATATGCACGGGCCACCAGAGACGGCGGAGGACAAAAACGGAGAGGGATAGATATGCGCCCTTCCAACCATGCTGCTTCAGACTTCTAAGCAAAGCCTGCGGAAAACTGGCAAAAAGGTCTCTCCAATACATGCGGTTCATGAGGATCAGCAGATCGAAGATGACAGCCTTCTGGCAGGGGGTGAGTCAGGACCACGCCTGCCTCTCAATCCTGAAACGCGGCTTCCACGTATTCACACAGCACGTGACCGGCCAGCAAATGGCACTCCTGAGCAAAGGCGGTCACGGTCGTGGGGACGCAATAGGCGTGATGGGCAAGCGCGGCGCAATCAGCCCCGTTTTCCGCCGTGAAGGAGACGACCACGCAACCGGCCTCACGGGCGGCTTTCAGGCCGGCGACGACGTTCTTGCTGGTGCCGGAGGTGGAGATGCCGACGACGACATCGCCAGGCTGGGCAAGAGCCTCGACTTGGCGGGCAAAGACGGTTTCAAAACCGTAGTCATTGCTATGGGCGGTGAGCACGGAAGTGTCCGTGGTGAGAGCCAGGCCGGCGAGGGCACGGCGGTTCAGGCGGTAACGCACGCAGAGTTCGGCTGCCAGATGCTGGGCATCCGCAGCGCTGCCGCCGTTGCCAAAAAAGAGGACTTTTTTGCCATTTTTAAGCGCGTCCACCCAGGCCTGAGCGATGGCGGCGAGCGTGTCGCGGCATTCATCAAGACGTTTCAGCGTGGCGAGGTGGCCATCCAGGTGGCCTTGAAGCATAGAGTTAAAGTCAGACATAGAGACAGGTCGGTTCAGTCTTCGAAGGCTTGCAGAAGCTCGTCTTTCATCACGCGGGCGGTGCCCAGCTTGCCAACGACGATGCCGCTGGCGTGGTTGGCAATGTCCGCCGCAGCCTCGGCACTGAAACCTGCTGCCATGGCGAGGGTGAGGAAGGCAATGGCCGTATCCCCTGCCCCGGACACGTCATACACTTCACGCGCACGGGTGGGGATGTGAAGCGGGGCCAGATCACGCTGAAACAGCATCATGCCCAGCTCACCGAGGGTGACGAGCACTTTGCCGACCGCCCATTGATCCAGCAATTGCTCTCCCACTTCCAGCAGACGGCGGTCCTCCAGCGGGGGGCCGGGCGTGCGATGATCCAGGATGCCAGCGGCGGCAAAGGCCTCCAGCCGGTTGGGCTTCACCAACGAAGCACCGCGCCAGCTCAGGGGATTGCGCGGTGAAGGATCCACGGTGACGAGCTTGCCAGCGGACTTAGCCAGGCCAAGGACCTGGTCCACAAAAGCCTGGGTGACGAATCCTTTGCCATAGTCCTCAATGATGAGGCCGTCCAGATCAGGCAGCATGGCGTCCACTTTCTGGCAGACCTCTTTGAGCTCCTCGGCGGAGAGTTTTTCAATCGTCTCCCGGTCCACCCGCACGACGTGCTGCTGGCGGGCGATGATGCGCGTTTTGGCGATGGTGGGCAGCACGCTGCTCTCCAGCATGGGGTCCGTATTGACGCCTTCCTCATGCAAAAGGCGGCGCAGTTCTCCTGCGGAACTGTCCCGGCCAACTCGGCCCATGAGGTAAGCATGGGGTGTGAAGGCGGACAGGTTGCGTGCGACGTTGGCTGCCCCCCCCGGGAAGGTGGTTTCCTTGGTCACTTCCACGATGGGCACAGGCGCCTCAGGAGAGATCCGCCTCACCGCCCCCCAGATGAAATGGTCCAGCATGACATCCCCGATCACAAGAATACGGGCTTTTGAAAAGGATTCGAGATGGGCGGCGGTCACGGATTTACAAGGCTTGGAATACCTCAAGTTGTCCAGGAGTGATAGTAGAAACGGCCAGTGTCTTCATCAACGATAAGATGCCATCCCCATGAGCCTTCATTCTTTTGGAAGAACCGGCCTCGTTGGATCACATCCACATCATAGAGACTGGTCAGCCATTTTTTTCCAAGAGCGCCAGGTTCACGGTGGTAGTTGGGCAGGAAGACCTTTTCCCCATTCATCATGAACGATTCATCTTTAAGCTGGTCCCGCCATATCTCGAGGTCCGCTAAACGTTTACCAGTCAGGCTAAGCACCACACCATCAAGATGTGAAAGGCTGTCCGTATAAGCAAGGAAGACCCGGTGATCCAGAAATCCGTCAATGTAATAATAGGCATCCCGCGAACTTGCAGACGGCACGAATTTAGCATCCATTTTCTTGATGGCCTGCCCATCGAAATAAACCTGAACGTCTTCCCATGCGGTAAAGGCTTGCCCAATAATATTCGCAAACCAAAAAAAGCCGACTGCCCCTGCACCTACTGACAATCCTGTCAGGAAAATGAACCAGGGGCGTTTAAACATGCCAGTCAAAGGTGCTCCAGGAAATCCGCCAGACTAAACCGCCCGGCGCGCACGCACGGCGGCGGAGAGTTCATCCAGCATGGCCTCTGTGGCGGCCCAGTTGACGCAGGCATCGGTGATGCTCTGACCGTAGGCCAGGGCCTGACCAGGTTTGGCATCCTGCCGTCCTTCCACCAGGTGGCTTTCGATCATGACACCGGTGATGGCCTGGCTGCCGGCGCTCATCTGTTCGGCCAAGGAAGCGGCAACGGCGGGTTGCTTGCGGTAATCTTTGAGGCTGTTGCCATGGCTGCAATCCACCATCACGCTGGCAGGCAGGCCACGGGTGCTGAGCTGGCTGACAACAGACTCGATGGACTGGGCATCGAAATTGGTGCCGGCTTTGCCACCCCGCAGGATGACATGGCAGGCGTCATTGCCACGGGTTTTGACGATGGCGGCGACGCCATCCTTGGTCACGGACAGGAAGCAATGCTGTCCGGCGGCGGCCTGGATGGCATCCAGGGCGGTCTGGATGCTGCCATCGGTGCCATTTTTGAAACCGACTGGCATCGAAAGTCCGGACGCGAGCTGGCGGTGAACCTGGCTCTCCGTGGTGCGGGCGCCAATGGCCCCCCAGGCCACCACATCGGCGATGTACTGCGGCGTGATGACATCCAGGAACTCGGTTGCGGCAGGCACCTTCATCTGGGCCAGGTCAATGAGCAGCCCACGGGCACCGCGCAATCCGGTGTTGATGTCGTAGCTTTCATTGAGGTGCGGATCATTGATGAAGCCCTTCCAGCCGACGGTGGTGCGCGGCTTTTCAAAATACACCCGCATCAGGATCTCCAGATCGTTGCCGTACTTTTCGCGGGCCTTGACCACCCGTTGGGCGTATTCAAGGGCGGAGAGGCGGTCATGGATGGAACAAGGGCCGACGATCACCAGCAGGCGGTCATCCTGGAGTTTTAAAATGGCTTCCGAACGGCGGCGGGCCTGCTCCACAAAGGCTGCCTCCTCTTCCCCGAGCGGAATATCGTGCATCAGCAGCGCAGGCTGGATCAATGGCAGGATCTCCGCCACGCGGAGGTCATCGGTAGGATGGGATTGGCTCACAGGTCAGTCAGGTTGGCAAAAAGGGCGCACAACGTGGGCTCTTTTGCGAAATTCGCAAGCAGGTGAATTGGTGAACCAGCCAACGGATGCTAATTAACGTAGCTGCCGCCCCCGGTCAGGCAACTTGCGCTGCCACCGCTCGCGACTCCTAGAAGTTCCGGGTGCAAGTCCACGCGGGGCACGATCACCCTGCCCTTGGGGGCATGGCAAATATGTCTGTTACGAAAATTTAGACCCATGAACTCAATTTGCAAAGCCTTAAGTTTAGGGATGCTAAAGCAAATGCCGTCACAGAACCACAGGGAGGTCGTCCAATTCTCGCAACCGAGGTGCGACGAGCCAAGCTCAATCCCATTCATTTTCGGAAGCACGGCGTCCGCGCTCCCGTGGTTTGGGCTTCTTGCCGCCCCGGCTCCTGTCATCCCAGTCGTTATAGCTGGGTGCTGGTGGACTGCGAAAACCGCCGGCATGACCCCTGTCTGGCTTCTTTTTGTGGCCGTCCGCATAGCCGCCGCCTCCGACCATAGGCCGGGGTCGCTCCTCTTTAGGTCTGGCCTCGACGATTTTCATGGCGCGTCCGGCCAGATTGGCCCCCTCCAGGCTGGACATGGCGATCTTGGCCTCCGCATCATCCGGCATGTCCACAAAGCCGAAGCCACGGGAACGCCCGGTCTCGCGGTCCATCACCACACGGACGCTGGACACCTGGCCAAAGGCAGCAAATTCGCTGCGCAGTTCATCATCAGTCACGCTGTAAGCAAGATTGCTGACGTAGAGGTTCATTGAAAAGTTCTGAGTCAAAAGCCGCCACTTGGATCTATAACGGAAGCCTGGCCCATGGCGTCGGAGTCAATCTTCAGTCCGCCATCACGAATGGAAGGCTGGCGAGGAAAATAGGCGGATGAATTTCTTCTGTCAATTGTCCCGAGAGGGACAAAAGAGGTTTTGCCGGACTTGCCAGCCCTCCTCTGCGTTGCAAAATCCCGGATGGAAACACCCGTGCGATCCCCTCGATTTGCCAGCCCGACAGGCGGCCTGCCTTCCGCCGTGCGCTGGGCCCAACTGCTCCTGGCTGATCGCTTGCAGGCAGGGGACATTGCGCTGGATGCCACAGCCGGCAACGGACATGACACCCTGTTTCTCTGCCAGTGCACAGGCACCTCCGGGCATGTCTATGCCATGGATGTGCAGGCCGCAGCGGTGGCCGCCACCCGCAGCCGGCTGCTGGAAGCAGGCATTCAGGAAAACCGGTTTACCGTGGTGCAGGCAGGCCATGAAACCATGGCCGGGACCGTTGTCCCGGAGCACCAGGGAAAGCTGGCAGGCATCATGTTCAACCTGGGCTACCTCCCCGGGTCCGATAAAACGGTCATTACCCGCACTGAGACGACGCTGGCTGCGGTGAATGCGGCAACCCGGCTGCTCAAACCAGGCGGCCTGCTGACCATCGCCGTCTATCCAGGGCACGAAGGCGGAGCCCAGGAGCAGCGGGCTTTAGGCGAATGGGCCGCAGGCTTGTCCCCGAGAGAGTTCGAGGTGCAGCATCTGCGCCCGGTCAACCGTAATGCGAATCCGCCGGAATGCTGGCTGGTGTGGAAGACGGCTCCTTCTCACGGGAAGTGACTTCAGCAAACCGCTTTTCATACTCCTCATGGTTGGTGCCCATAAGGCGGTCCCAGTAATTGAAGTAAAGCCCGTAATTCCCCCGCATCTTCTCATGATGCATGATGTGGTTGGTGGGCGTGTTCAGGATGTAGCGCAGGGGCGAGCGCATGAGCCAGCGCGGGTGGATTTCATACCCGGAATGGCCGACGATGTTAAAGGCGATCTGCCACATCATGAACAAGGCAAAGGCCAAACCGTGCATGGGCATGATGAAGACCAGGAGCGGAAAAATGAGCGCCTGCACGAGAGCCTCCAACGGTGAAAACGCATACGCCGCCCAGGGGGTGGGATTATGAGAAAGGTGATGCACACGATGAAACCAGCGAAACAGCCGGCGGTGATGCATGAGCCGGTGCGTCCAATAAAACCAGGCATCGTGAATGAGAATGGCGCAGCCGATGCTGAGCCAGAACCACAGCAGACCAAATTTGGCAATCTTGCCTCCATACAGCTGCGTCCATCCCTGACGGGTAGCATAGACAGTGGCCGCGCCGACCAGGCCAAAAATGAGCATGGAAAGCGCCGAGTAGCCAATGTCCCGCCAGACATCCGATGACCGGGGATACTTGGCAATGATTTTACGGTGGAACCACTGACGCTTGAAGATGAAATACCCAAGCAACCAAGCGACGCCGGCAAATAAAAAGTACCTCCCGCCCAAAGCCACGGTGCTCTCATAAGTATGCTCCAAAAAATTGAAGGGCTGGCGGGCAAACATCATGAAAAACAAAACGATGCGCTTTCGCGCCTCTGGCAAATCATTTCATGGAACCACAAAAAGTTATTCCATCATCAACACCCCCTGCTCCAGCACTTCTGGAACGGGTTCCACCGACCTGGCCTTGACCATTTTGAGAGTTTCCAGATCATGCACCAGGGATTCATTTTCTTCCGTCAGGCTTTTCACGCGACCACGCAGCTCCTCTAACTCTCCGGCCTGCTCGGTCTCTTCTTTTTCTCGGGCGGACGCTTCCAGGGCCTCACTGAGACGATATTCCAGTTCGGCTATTTTATAACCGTCTTCGCGCCCTTTCTTGCGCGCCTCGGCTTCCGTCTGGAGAAGCCTGGCCTCCAGCTCGCTCACGCGCCGGTCTGTCACGGCAGGGGAATCCGCCGCAGGAGGTGGCGGCAGCACCCCCACTGCATTCATATATTCCTTCTGCACCATCGCCGACTTGGCCTCGGCGGCAGCCAGCTGCCGCTGAAGGCTGCTGATACGGGACTCTGCCGTGGATTGATATGAAGAATGAAGCTCTTTGAGCCGGGCAGTCTCCTCATCCACGGTCGCCAGCCGCGCCTGATCCGCCGCCAGCGACTGCTCCCGTTCACTCAGCTGGATCAAAAGCGCGGCTTCCCGTTGCTGAGCTTTTTCCCGATGGTCGGTGAACTGGGACTGGACCTCCTGCAACTGGGCGCGCAGTTCATTGCCGCGCAAGGTGGTCACGACCAAGGTCTGCTCCAGCGCACTGAAACGGCCCCGCTCTGCCGTCAGTGTGGCTTCCAGATCTCCGGTCCGGGCCTGTGCAGCAGGCAGCAATGCCGCTGTCTCACGGGCTGCCGCGAGATCGGTTTCAAGCCGGCCGATGCGTGCCAGGGAATCACTTTCACGCCGCTGGGCGGCCTCACGGTGCATGCTGAAACGGTGCTCGGCCGCCGCGAGCTCTGCCGCTGCCTTTTCCAGGGCTTTTTGAGCCAGGGCTTCCTGCTGATAGAAGGCGGATTTTTCCGCATCGAGCTCCGCCTTCCAGTCCGTGCGCTCCTCGTCCAGCCGGGTTTGCATCCAAATGATTTTTTTCTGCTGCAACCACCAAACAATGGCTGAAGCAACCATGGCCGTCACAAGCATCGCGGCGAGCGCCGGAAACTCAAAAAGTGAGGCCAAAAAGAAGGGGGCTGTCATCGCGGCACTGAAAAGGACATCCCTGCCGATGTCGAGCACAGATCATGCCTGCCTGGCATCAAGACTGCCTTTTTCACCCTTGGACAATCAAACCTGCTTGAGCCTGCACCGGCTGTCGTATGATACATAAGTGCCAGTCACCAAACCTGCCATCACCGCTGAAATCGCCCCTGGAATTTTGCTGGATTCCAGGCGCGCATTGATCAATCCCATGGAAGGCTGGATGGCGCTGGCAGACCTTCATTATGGCTATGAAATCCACCGCAGCCGGGCTGGCGCCCTGCTGCCTGGATGGGGCATGCAAAAGTGCCGCGACACCCTTCTGGCGTTAATAGATGACCACGCTCCGCAAAGGCTCATCCTGGCGGGTGACATCATGGATGGCAGCGGTTCAGTGAGCGAGACTGGAATCCTCCTGGAAATCTTACGCAGCCGGGTGGAAGACCTGATCCTCATCGAGGGAAACCACGACCGCGCCGGGCTGAAAAAGGGATGGCGGCTGCAGCCTTTTTATCGTGAGAAAGACTTTGTCTTTCATCATGGCCATCAGGGCGCAGCTCCGCCATCAGTGGCAGGCTGCCTGCCAGCAGAAAGTCCACACATGACTTTCGTCACCGGTCATGAGCACCCGTGTGTCTCCTTGCGCGATGGTGCAGGCCTGCGTTTAAAACTGCCGGCGCTGGTGCAACAGCGTCTGCGGCAGGATTTGCATCATTGGATTCTTCCGGCTTTTTCGCCCTGGGCAGCTGGAGGAACCTTTAGGACCTCGCAGGAACATCTGGCCACCTGGGCCTGCACCCGGACAAAGGTCTGGAAACTCAGTTAAAATCAGACGTCCGGCAGGCTGTGCATGGCATGCTCCATCATTTCCCAGGCCCGCCTGAAATCGCTGATTTCCGCATACAAGGCGGCCAGCTCCAGCTTCATGTACACAGGCACATCAGGCAGCGCCACAACTTTTTCAGCAGTGGATTTTGCAGAATCAACATCTCCTGATGCCCGGTAGGCCAGATACAGTTCAATCCCCGGACGTACATCCGTGGGATTAAAGACGAAGGCCCGCTCCAGCCGCGCGAGATTGGCGACATCCTGGCTGCGTGAAGGACGCAGCGGCTTTTTTATGAATTTATTGGCGACGAAATAAGCTTGCTCATATCGTCCTGCGCGAGCCAGTTCCACGGCCATCGTTCTCCAACCATAAGGCTGCAGGCTGTGGTTCTTTTGCAGGAGGCTCACCAAAGCCTCTCGGTCCCCACGGTCATGCCAGGCACGCAGCAACGTCTGCAATTCTTTTGGTCCCAGGACTTCCAGCTTAGGATGCAGTTTCAGAAATTTGCCCAAATACTCCTCCCACTCACGGCCCTGGCTGGTATTCATGAGAAAAACAAGCTGCATTTCCGGCGTTTCCGCCAACGCCCATAGGGGGGGGCGCAGTTCTGGATAGAGCCCCGTCTTACTGAGCATGCTGGCATAAACGTCACGCAATTGAGACGAGCCAGGCTTATGTCGGCGCAAACATTCACGCCAGGGAATGATGGCCAGATCAGGGGCAAAGGGCAGCCAGTACACCCCTTCTTCAAAACAGGTCTTTGCATAATGGGGCTCCAACGTCCTGGAGCGCCCGAAATCCAGCAAGGCACGTTCCGGATTTTGCCGCAGTAGCAGGAGCATCTGGGCTCGCATGTAATACAGCCGGTAGTCCAGGGGTGCCAGATGGATGGCACGGTTAACCAGGGTGAGACAGTCACGATAACGCCCCTTCGCGGATTCTGTCCTTATCTGCTCCCGCAGCACCTGGACAGAAGTCGGTAAAGGCGGCATCCAATGATGCAGGCCAGTACCCAACCACATGATCCCCATGCCGAAAATCAACAGGCCCGCGAGACGAAACGCCCACGGCTGCAACCACCGAGCCGGTACTGACAGACACCGGGGACGGACAGCCAGGCCCAGCAGCAGGGCCGTCTGCATCCCATACCCCAGCCCGTGGTTTGGCACATCAAAGACGGAGTGCAGCAGAGCCATGCCCGCACCAATGGCAGCCGCCTGGCGCAACCGGCGGCCGGGACGGTCGCTCATTTCCTCGCGTCCCGGATGGCTGGTCCAGCTACCGCTTGAGCTTGCGGCCCAGAGGAGCAACACCAGGCAGGGCATAAGCAAGAACAAGCCGCCTTCAAAAAGAACCAGCAGCAGATCGCTCTCAGGATGCAAAAACCTGAAATGGGGAAACTTAAGATCCGAGATGAGCGGAAACACCTGATAAAAGGTATCCAGCCCCTGGCCCCAAAAGGGACTTTTGGCCGAAAGTGACAGAGTCTCCCTCGCCAGATCCATCCGCATCGAGGAGCTTAGCAAAGATCCGCCGTCCTCTTGAACAAGATCACGCAACCGGGAGCCAAGCCGGCCGCTGGAAACCAGCGCGACTGAAGCCACCACCATCAGCACAGCAGCCCCCACTGCCATCTTGCGGAACAGTCCTTTTTTCATGGCGGCAGTCGTCACCCAGGCGACCAGCCCCAAAAATAGCAAGCCCACGCCACCGCGGGAAGTGTTCAGGAAAATGGTACACAGAGGGAGCCAGAACAGCAGCAGAAACAACCAAGCCAATGAAGACTTCCTCCGGTATGCATCGTAAGCCGAGGCAGCACACAAAATGGCACTGATGGCACTCAGGCTGGATGCATGATTCCGGTTAAAAAACGGACCAAACCCTTCCGCTCTGTAAATGCCTTCCCGCGGCCACCAAGGAATGGCCGCCCAGGAATAGTCAATGAGGGAGGCTCCCGCGATGAGAGCCCCTCCAATAGCCAGCCCATAAATGCACCAGCGGCGGCCTTCTTCTGATGCACGCTGCCCAAGGCAAGCCCACAGCCAGACTGCACCCGCAGCCATGACCAGCCAGGATTCAAAAGTGGCATGCGGATCAGGGGAGAGGGTGGCCGGCAGGTAGATGCCCCATGATTCCGCCAGCATGCTGCGCCAGGGAGCCGGTCCGCCAAACCACGACACCGGCAGCAGGCCTGACAACGGAACCAGAAGGATCATCACCAAACTCACCGCAGCAACGTTTGGCAAGCGGTACAAGGGAGGTGCCAGCACTACAGCCATGCCCATCAGACACATTGAAGCCCCCAAGGACCACGTCACCTTGCCAGACCCCAGCATGAAACCCGCCGTCACAACGAATGCCAGCAACACCATCCGCCAGACCGGGGGTGCCAGCCCCTCCGCGTCTGCGCGCGGTCGCCTGCCCCGCCCCCTACGCCGGCCCTTCAAAGGCTGGGGAGTATCACTTTCAGAAACTTTTGGAGATGGGGACATGAACTTAATCAGTTTAATCGCGAGTCATGCACCTGCTTTTTGGCAGGGTCTTCCGGGGATGCTTCAAGGGTGCCATGTTCAGGGCGGCTAAATTCCAGAGCGGGAGGCAGGCTCCCCCAGCGCTCAATGCAACGCTCCAGAACGGTCTCCAGTTCATCAGCACGCCTCTGCCATTCCCCTTCTTCATGCAGATGCTCCGGACGGTAGAGGTGACAGATGCTGCCATCGGAAAACTGCATGCTGACCGGGCTCACCCCCTCTGCCCGGGACGTGTTGAAATCCATCCATTTCAGCCTCTGAACAAGCAGTGCGGAAAATTCCTCCAAATGACAGCAAAGTTCGATGTCAAAGTCCAAAACCCGCGCATGCGCTCTCGCGTGCTCAAGACGGTGGCGCCGTTCCATGGCCAGATTCATCTGTTCACGCAAATTCGACCAGCTGCGCACGTATCCAAGATACCGGGCAGCGCCTACCGCCAGGAGAAACAGGACGGCACCAGCCACCGGCAGCGCCACCCCCTTGGTCAGCAAAATGCTGATTCCAACCAGACTCAGCACCGCACAAACCGAATACATGGCCACCAGGGCCCGGCCTTTGCTGTAACCCAGTAAAATCAGCCGGTGGTGGATATGCTCCGCATCCGCACGGAAGATGGGCACACCACGAATGGCACGACGAAGAATGGCAAAGGCGGTATCCAGGATGGGTACCCCGAGGGCAATGACAATCACGAGCAAAGCCGCAACGATGGATCCTTTATTCGAGGATTTTAAGGATACCGATGCCACGAAAAAACCAATGAGATAAGCCCCGCCATCTCCCAGAAAAATTTTCGCAGGCGGAAAATTAAAGTACAAAAAACCCGACAGGGCTCCCGCCATCACGATGGACATGATCATGATGTCGTTAAACCCGGATACAAAACCGACAAACGCCAGCGTAAGTGACAGAAAAAGTCCAAACCCGCCCGCCAGCCCGTCCATCCCATCAATAAGATTGATGATGTTTGGGATGGCCACCAGCCAAAGCAAGGTCAGAGGCAGGCTCCACCAGCCAATCTCCAGTCCGCCCTCCCCAAATGGATTGCTCAGCACATCTATCGAGAGGCCAGATGAATAAAGAATAAGGGCCGCCCCAATCTGACCGGTCAGTTTAACCCGGGCACCCAGAGACTTGAAATCATCCGCCAGCCCCACCGAAAACATGAGAAAATTGCACAAAATCAGCGGGAGCCAGCCTTCAAATCGGACATCTAGGAACCAAAAGGCCGCAACGAACCCTAACATAAGCGTCAGGTAAATGGGCAGGCCGCCCAGTCTGGATACAGGCCTTGCATGCAGCTTGCGGCGGCCATCCGGTGTATCCATCCCCAGCTTTCCCTGGTGGCGGATCACCGCCATCGTCCCAGCCCAGGCAACCGCAAAAGAGCCTGCGTAAAACGCAACGACTGTTGGCCAGTCGAAAAGCAGCGGCTTCGGCGGTCCGACAAAATTCGACATATCCGCCGCTGGCAAAAAAACAGCCGTTATTAAATCCATCAAGCTCATTACTTTTGGGCCGCTTCCTCAATGACGCGGATCAGCCTGGAACGCAAGGCCTCCGTCGCAAACTCCCTGGCCAGCCTCTGCGCATCCAAGGATCTTCTCCCTGGACTTTCTGCAGCCTTCACCAAGTGGTGAACCACCTCCTCAACGCTGCCTGGCCGCGCCACATAGCTGTCACCCGCTGGCAGTTTTGCCGCAATGTCCCCCAGGTGGCTTTCCTCCGGGCCGATGGCCATGAAGGGTATGCCCAGCGTGAGAATATTGTAGATTTTACAAGGATGCACAATGCCAACGAAGGGCTCCCCCAACACCACCACATGAAGATCTGCGGCAGACAGCGAGGCCGCGAGGCTGGACATGGGTTGATATGGCAAGGTAGTGATATTGCCCAGTAGCTGCCGCTCCCGGAACTGTTTCACCTTTTCAAATTCACTGCCTCCGCCCACAAACAAAAAATGAAGATGCGACCGGTCGCGAACGGCCAGCGCAGCTTCCAGCAAAGTGTCCAGAGGATGGCAGGGACTGTGATTGCCGGAATACATAATCACGAATTTATCCTTGAGCCCGTGCAGGGACCGGAACTCCTCCCTGCCCTGTTCATCATACCGGACGGCCTCATCGTGTGACCATGGCGGATCGGTATGGATCACTTCAGGCGGGACCCCTTTCTCCATCAGCCTGCGTGCCATGAAGCGGTCCAGCGCCACAATGCGCGCCGCCCGCCGGAAACTCCATCGTTGCAGAAACCCGAGCAGCCTTTCCGCCAGCCCGCCAGCCCGCAGCCAGCCAGCCGCCACCGCCTCGTCCGGATTCAAATCCATCACCCATGGCACCACGCTGCCGCCTTTGAATGCAGCCATGACCGTGCCGAGAGTGGATATCAGCGGAGGTGAGGTCAGACAAACGGTGACATCGAAACGGGGCAGCCAAAGCAAAATCCACGTCGCGCTCAGCCAGAAGCTGCCAAAATCCACCAGCCGCCTCCATTTCGCCGATTTCCCAAGTCCAGGTGTCCAGATGCGGTGGATATCCATTCCCTGCCAGAACTCATGCGCCGGATAGCGAATCTGCGGACTGTCGTAACCGCGGGAACACGCCACGACCGTGACCTGATGCCCCGCTTTGGAAAGGCCCAGAGCGAGGTCGGTCAGATGCTGCGCGGTGGCCACATGATCTGGATAAAAGCACTGGTTAAGCAGCAGGATGCGCATCGTGTTCAGTGTCTCCTCTCCTCGCGAAGACGCCGGATCTTCAGGATGTCTTTCGCCATGAAAAGGGAATCCCGGACCAGGTGCACCTTGCCCCCCGGAATCTCAGACCAGTCCACCGGCACCTCCACGACTTTACAACCGCCGTCCAGCAGGGCGGCCAGCAGTTCGGCATCAAAGGCAAACCCTTTGATCTGCAGCCCCGCCGATATCTTCTCATAAGCCGGTGCTGGCACCAGTTTCAGGCCGCACTGTGAATCATATACACCGATGTCGAGCAGCTCAGACACCAGCGTGGCGTAGATCCGACCTAACAAATGACGCTTCAACAAACGCTCCACCCGGCGCCCCAGCAGTTTCACCCGCGAGGCAAACAATGCCTGCCCGGCATGCTCCGCCGACCTGGCCAGCCGTATCAGCCTGGCCACCTCCCGCGCCGGAGTGGCCCCGTCAGCATCCACAAAGCCCAGAAGCCCTGCCTCCTCCGCCCTTGCCCATCCGGCATACACGGCCCCTCCTTTGCCCAGGTTTTTGTCCAGCATCAACGGCTGGCCGAGGCAGGGATATTCGCTGCGCCAGACCGAAATTAAATCCCGCATGATCCCCTGCTCTTCAGCGTCCGAACCGTCTTCCACCACCATCACGACCACATCTCCGAGACGTTGCATTTCCTCGCACAACTCCGGCAGGAAGCTGCCAATCCGTCCGCTTTCCCGATAGCAGGGGACCACCAGATGCAATTTCATCATGCGGATTTCCCGGTCCTCCTGGCCTCTTGGATTTTCAGCCTGATCTCTCCAAAATAGCGCCGCTTGAGCATGCCAAAACGAAATCCGTTCATCCCATCCATAAACCCTTTCTTAATCCATACCGAGACCCCCCAGTACAGCCATGCCAGCCACCAGCGGTCAAGGTATCGGTACTTAAAACGCTGCCTGCCATTGAGCGGCAGCCAGGCGGAAGCATCCGCAGAATGCAACCACAGGAAACGGTTGGCCTCCCAGGACGAGTATTCATTGTGCCGGGCCAGATAGTTTTTGAGCCCCCGGTAGTCCTGGTGCTCCAGCCTGGATTTCATCTCCCCCGCAGTCCCTTCCAGCACAGGGTGTTCATGCACCTCCATGTCCAGATGGCTCCAGGCATCCTCGGCGAAGCGCTCATACTCCCCTGCCCCCGCTTTAAAAAGAGCCAGCTTATGAAACACATCCCCATGATGCAAAGGCGCCCCCATGAACCAGTTCGTAAACGATATCCAAAAGCCGGCATGTGAAGTCCCCGGAAGCACGCTGCGCAGTTCATTGGCAAAAGCTTCATTCATGCGCTCATCCGCATCCAGAAACAGCACCCAGGGGTGTTTGAAAACATGGTTCTTCAGCACCCAGTTGCGCTTCTTGGGCAACCGGCCGTCCCATTGAAATTGCAGCACCGTCGCCCCCGCCGCCGTCGCGATTTGCACCGTCCCGTCCGTGCTCCCAGAATCCACCACCACCACCTCATCAAAGTCCCCTAATCCCGCCAGGCAGGCAGGCAGGTTCAACGCCTCATCCTTGACTGGGATGCAAACGGATACTGGGAGAGCGGCGGCCATCATTTGATCAGCCCATTGGTTTTTCCGCCACCACCATCATGGTCATGGCCAAGGCGGGAACGCGTCCCAAACGGCGAATTTTGAGGACTTTGAATCCAGCTTCGGTGAGCAACTGCGAAATAGTTTCCCTGGACCAGAATTTAATGTGACCATGATCCCACAAGACCGTGAAATGTGAGTCCATTTTTCCAGTCAAAGCCAGCATGAGATTTTTCCAATAGCCATGATAGGGGGTGCTCAAAATAAAACGCCCCCCAGGTTCGAGCATTTCATAAACCCGGGCAACCATCTTTCGTGGATCATAAACATGCTCAATCACCTCAAGGGAATAGATCACCGGAAAGGTACCGAACCTGGCACCCAGATCTTCATAACCGGAACCAGTCTCCAGTTTTAAGTCTGGCCAGTGTCCCCGCGCCATCTCGATGCCCGTTACTGACGGGTCACATCCGGTCACCTGATACCCCGCCTTGGCCACCTCCGCAGCCACGCTGCCATTGCCACATCCGAGGTCAAACACGGGCATCCCTGTCCCGCGCATCTCCTGCCCGGCCCGAATTTCTTCAAGCAGGGCCGGAAGCAGCAGGCCATGCATGTGGCCGCACTCTACATCCCCATAACTATAACCATCAATCGATCCTGCCGTGCTCATAACTTCATTCATCTGTCCTTGATCCAACGCGCCGGGTTTCCAGCCACGACCGCCCCCCCTGCCACATCTTTCACCACCACGCTGCGCGCCCCCACGACCGCCCTGTCCGCCACCTTTACCCCAGGTCCGATGAAAGCATCTGCACAAATCCACACCTCAGAGCCAATGACGACCGGCGGCTTCAGCAGCGGCATGGAGGAATCCTGATAATCATGTGTACCTGCGCAGAGATGAACCCGCTGTGAAACCGTCACCCGCTCCCCGATGGTGACTTTTCCCAGATTATAAACAAGCGTCCATTCACCGATGCATGACCAGTCCCCAATCTCCAAGTTCCAAGGATAATACACATGGGAGGAGGGATAGACATGCACCTCCTTGCCAACAGAGGCACCAAACAAACGCAGCAGCCACCGTCGAAAACCAAAGCAGGGCCTCGGACTGAGGCGAAACAACCACAGGCCCGGCATCCAAAGAAGACGACGCCACATCTCACCGCGTCCATATTTCACAGCGGAGCGGTTTTCCTGGATATCGGGCTGGCTCATGGGGGGCGGAAAATCCGAATTAAACCATCATCACGCAAGAAGGCGGGCAGCCTCCTTCGACCATCCAACGGTACACACCCGCCATCTGTGCTCCCACCCGGCACCATGTAAAACGGGATTCCACCAGTTTTCTTCCGCGCAGTCCCATCGCCAGTCGCTCCGCCTCCGTCATTTGCATGAGCTTGATGAGTCCTTCAGTCAAACTGGCCGCCTCCGGTTCCACGGGGATGGCAGCCTCTGCCGCGAAACCCTCCGGCAGATTGCACATGCGTGTCATCAGAACCGGCTTTCCGTAGGCCCACGCCTCCAGGACCGACATAGGCAACCCTTCACTCAGCGATGGCAGGACAAAAGCATCACAATCACGCAAACAGGCTTCTTTCTCCGCGCCAAATTGCGGGCCGGAAAACACCAGCCTGGCTCCACCCTCGTTTCCCCTATTGACGGTTTCAAAGGGAATGTCCAGTTCATCAGCCAGCTTCATCAGCTCTTCCTCATGTCCCACTTCAGACCATCCTGCAATGGTCAGGTTCCAGCCCTTGCCTACCTCAGAACTCATGACGGCCTTCCAGGCGCGGAGCAAATTCATCAGACCTTTTTTCGGATGCAGGCGTCCTAAAAACAGCAGCCGGCGACGGCCGCCCGGAGCCTTGCGGAGTTGCACTTCATCCGGCAAATCCATCCCATTCGGAATCACGGCAAGCGGGTTGCCCAATCCAAACTCCCTGGCCGACCTTGCCTCCGCCTCCGACAGAACCTGGATGCAAGCAGCATCTTGCAGATTCCGGCGCTCATACAAAAACAGCGCCATTTGTTTCTTCCATGATGAATTTCTCAGAGCCCAGGCATCCAGCATGCCATGGAGCGTGATCATGTAAGGCCGCCCTGAAGTCCGGGCCGAGCGGTTGACGACAAGAGAAGGATACATCCACAGCATGTGCAAATGTACCACATCTGGATTCCAGGCTTCAAGCCCCTCTGACATGCCGGGCGAATAGCCAAACGCCTTTGGCCCAACACACTGGTAAAGCTTGGGCCGGAGCGGCAACCAGGAAGGCGCATCCGCAAGCGAATGAACATCTTCCCCGGAGAAAACCTCCACCTCATGCCCTAGCGGCCCCGCCAGTTCGAGACTCAATCGCCGCTCCACCTCAAATATGCCTCCCGCAGAGCGCGAAGCGGAAGAGGAAACCATCGCAATTTTCATCGGAGGCAAAGCAGTTTCAAAAGAACCCGGTCAAACAGTCCTGGCTGACGTGGACCTTTGGCTGTCGCCGCTTCTGCTGCGCCCAGCAGACCGTGGGCAAAGCGCTCAGGCCCCCATTGGCTGATGATTTCCTCCCCAGCCCGTCCCATGCGCCCCAACTCTTCATCAGACAGCCTGCTCATGCGCAGCATCAACTGTGCAAGTACCTCAGAATCACGGGGATCAAAAGTATAACCGTTGACCCCATCACGGACGAGATCCGCCGCACAACCGCATCGGTTCGAAACCAGCACCGGAAGCCCGCTTGCCATAGCCTCATTCACCACCAGTCCCCATTGCTCCGTCGTGCTGGCATGGATGAAGACCCTCGCATGCGCATAGTAGGCAGGCAGCTCCTCATACTGTTTGAAGCCTGGCAGAAGCACACAGTCCTCCAGTTTGAGCTCCACCACCAGCGCCTCAAGTTCCGCACGCATCGGACCATCCCCCAACAAGACCAACGACCAGGGCCGGCCCGCCGCTTCACGGTATCGGGCATAGGCACGCAGCAGCAACGGCAGATTTTTTTTGGTGATGAACCGCGCACTGGCCAGAAAGTACGGCGCAGTCAGATCTGCCATTGAAAGTGGCATCTTGCCTCCCGCCTTCGCCTTCTTGGCAGAGGTGCGGAAATACTCATTGTCCACCGCATCATAGCCCAGAAAAATCTGCTCCTCCGCCATCCCCAGCCGCATCAGATAATCCCGATGCAGACGGCCTCCCGCCAGCCCTGCAGAAAACAACCCCAGCACCCTGCCCTTCACCCACTCCGTCAGCCAGCTTCTCCGCTCATCATGCGCACAGCTCTCCGACATGACCACCGCAGGCACATTATTAGCCAGGCACCACTTTAGGGCCCAAAGAGACTCAAAAGCGCTCCATCCGGGAACGACCACGACCTCCGGTCTGAGTTCATTCAAAGCACCTTCCAGCGCCGTTTTAAAAGCCCCCTTCCAGCCAGCCGGCCGGCCCGCAGACAGAACCAGGGTCTCCACATTGGCCGCCCGCCCTTCAGCGACGGCCCAGCCATAATCCGCACTCCGCCTATAAAACTCAATACCTCTCACATCCGCCGCCCCCCCAGCCGCGCGCAGCCTGGCCAAGTGATACGGACCAAAGTGGTCAAACAAAAGAGCCACCATCACGGGTCAGTTTAAGATTTACTTGGATTCCAGACTTTGATAACGCCCGCAGCCAGCCGGGCTACTGAGATGATGGGAGCTGTAGTGGAGGGCCGTTGCCGGTTCCTGCCATTTTGCCCGGACTCGCCCGTCCAGCAGACGTAAACCTCGGACCTCGGTCTTGTGCATACAAAAGTCCGAGCCAAAGAAAAATGAACTGATATGTAAATCCGGGCAGGAAATCCACTGTCTGGTGGGTTACCGCACGCATGGCAGAAGTACAGATAAGCAGGTAAACTAGCTGGGCAAACATGGCGTGCGGGTGAATGGCGGCGAGCCAGAACGAACGGAAAATCAGCGCCACCAGCGCAAAGAAAAGACATCCGAACCAACCAAACTGTTTAAATGAGTCCCCCATGCCGGTCTGAGTTGAACCGGTCATAAATTCATGCGCAGTGCCTCTCTCGGCCTTGAACATATCCTCCACAGTATATCCAATCAGCAACGAATCTTTAAACTGCTTGCCCACCAATTGAGCAGGGACGAATCGAAATACCATTTGGTTCCAATATCCTGCCCCAAAGTCGTAATTGCCAAACCTTTGGGTGGATTCAATAACAGCCGCAGCATTGCGAAGCTCCAAAATAGATTCTTTGCCGAAGTAATCTTTGAAATTCTTAATCAGATCGAGCTTTCTGATTTCAACCATTCGTCCCTGATACGCAAGTTCCCTGTAGATGCCAGTGGCAGGAATGGCGAGCATGGCCAGACTCAACGCACCATACACTAACAGAACCGGGGGTTTTATGCGCCGATTAAAATACAAACTAAGAAAACCGACCAACCCCAATGCCGCAGCTGCTTCCCTGCGCCCAGCTAAGAACACTTCAACTAAAGGAATCAGAATTCCCAGGAAAGTCCAAAGCAAACGTGGAAGAGTAAATTCCCGCAGAAGAAGGCTGAAAACGATTGCCAGGCCTGGCAGTTTCAAGCTTGCAAAGAACAGATAAAGAGTCCCGGTCCCCGTCATTCCTCCTCTCTGGTCATTATACTCCACCTCGACCTGAGTCAGTTGATAACCAAAGAAATATCCACATAGAATAAAGAATGCGCCAATATGCAGCATACGGGCAGGCAACACCGGCCGGACAACCAGCCTGACCAGCTTCATTGAGGGAGCGATGCTATAGCCAATCACTGAGGCGGCAAAACACAAGCAGGTCATCAGCAGCGCATCATCCACCGCCCCATCAGATACACGACCGGGAAAGCGGGCTAGCGAAAAGGCCTGCGGAAGTATGAAAACTGCGAATACCGCAGACATAAAGTATGGGTATTCAAAGATCCGGGCAGAATCTCCTGCGACACGCAACAGAGTAGCAGCGATGCCGATAACTAGTAATATCAAATAAAGGTCACTCATCTTTTAAAGGGCCGACGCAATTAATCTAAACTTTATGGACTTTGGTTTGTCCTTCAATTCATCCTGACCTTGGAGACAATAAAAGTGGCCGCCTGCGGACAGCCCTCCGAGCAGCCGGGCTCCAATTCCACAACCACTCAGGTCCAATTTGGCATAAACGGTTGTTTTAACAGATTTAGTTCTCCGTGTTTTAACAGGATTTTCGACTTCATAACCACAACGGCCTCAATGCTGCCCGAGTATGTCACCAGAAACCCGCGCAGAGGCGGAGGCCATGTTCACATCGGCATATACCTGGGCGCATGAAACAGCCGCAGACCGCCAGGAGCAGAGGTCACCCAGCCATTTTTGACTTTCTACGGGAAGCGTGGCAACTCCCTGTGAAACCGCAGCGGCCAGTTTGGTATAATCCGCATCGTCACCAACATAAGCCTGAAATTTTTCCAACAGATCGCTACCCCCACCCACACAGGGAAATGCATAGATTGGCAGGCCGCTGCTTGCGGCTTCTAACAAAACAAGGCCAAAGGGCTCAACTTTTGAGGTGAACAGAAAAGCGTCAGCACATCCAAAAAGCTCGGCAGGATCTTCCACCATGCCGGTAAAAACAGGCAGGATGCCCAAGGATTGGTCCGCTAAGAGCTCTTTTAGCCAGGCCCCGTCCGGCCCGTCTCCCATCACCACCAGTTTAACCTGAGGAGAAAGGCACTTTGACACGCCTGCCAGCCGGTCCAGCCCCTTAGTCTCCCTGTCCAGGCGTCCAGCCCAGAGCAACAGGGTGTCACCCTCAGAGATTCCCAGACGTGACCGGACAGCACGACGGACATCAGCCTTCCTGCGAAAGAAACGCCGGCGGTCCACTCCGTTGGGAATCACGGTTAGTTTGCTCCCTGCCATGCCGCTGGAGGCCCAGCTTTCCGCCACCCAGCTGGAAATGGCAATGAGGTGATGGGTAGTCATCAGCGTCACCAGATGTGTCCACCACGCCGAAGAAAAAAAAAGTGCTGCGGGTGCGCCTACATGACCATGACTGACTTTAGCTATTCCCAGCCCCAAGCAGGCCAGTCGCGGCCATAGAATGCCATCGTGGTGATGGATGACATCCGGTTGCAGCCGCCTGACCAGACTTCGCAATGCCAGCAGCCCGCGGGTCCAGCGTGACTTGCGTGGGGCGGCACAGCAGATTTCAAAAGGCTCCAAAACCGCCTTTTCACTGGCGGCCGGATTTTCATAAAGACTGACCAGCCAGGCATCCATGCCCAGTTCCCTCTGAGCTTTGACCAGCGCTCTAGCCACGGTCAGGGAACCGCCAATGCTGGCATCTGAGCTTTGAACAAAATGCAAAATCTTCATGCCATGTTCTTGGAAAACGCAGCCGCGAGTCTCCTGGCGCGAACATCCCAGGTGTGTTCACCGGCCGCCTTTAGCATAGCAGGAAGACGCGCTCCGGGGCAGGCCTCCCTGCAGATCATCTCAGCCACCTGCTGCACAAAGCTGTCCTTCTGCCCTTTGATATGGATCATTTCATGAAATGAACTGACCTGGTCACAGCAGTCTGTCGCGACGACAGGTTTCCCTGCCGCCAAGTGATCATATAAACGCATGGGGGAGCAGGCACGGTTCAAGAGTGTATCCCGATAAGGGATCAAGGCCACGTCAAGGGCCTGCATCCAAACGGGAATCTTGTCATGTGGCTGCTGCCCTGCAAACACACACTTCGGGTGGGAAAGCAGCCGTGTCAGGCCTTCACTTTTAAAAGCCTTGTCCACACTTCCAACCAGCACCAGACTGCCCGTTTCAGCGAGATCAGCGCAGGATGCAATGAGATCAAAATCCAACCGGTCATTGATCCCCCCCACGACTCCGACCAGCGGCCGACGAAGTGTGGGAAAAGCATGAAAAAGATCGCCCATTTGCTGTTCATCCACCGCATCCAGACCTTTCGCATCAGTGGCGTTGGGTGAGACACTGACGCGGTCGGCAGATATTCCATATTCATGGACAGCGCGGTCTGCCAGCACCTGCGAGACAAAAAAGGCATGATTTACAGATCGGACCAGTTGCGCCTCCTTCTTTATTACTGTCTCACCACCCCAACCCTCATATTGTGTGTAATCATCGGAACAATAGTAGAATGTGGCCAGATGAGGTGATGCCAGTTTGACCAGTTCGACATAATGAAGTGAGGTCACCACCAAACCGTGAAGGCTTCCGATCTGATTTTGAGTGTGCTGCTGAACCAAGCTCCACAACCGTTTTCCAGTCCATTTTTGCCAGCGGGATGCCCAACCGGGGGGCATTAAAACCGGTTTCCCAAACTTTGCAGCAACCGAATTTGATGATCTTCCGGCGCGCAGGCGCCACGCAGCCAGGAGGTCCTGAGGTGCCAAACCGAGGACCGGCGTCATCGCAGACAAGGCCTCAAACGGCTTGGCACGCCATATCGTGTTAACGTCTGCGACGGCGATCATAAATTCAGCTCCTGGGCAGCAGAGCCACATTGGCCAGCACCACACCAGAAGCGTTTTTGACATCTACGATCTGGCCAGGATTTCCTTCGTCATCAAGATGGCGGAGACACCAACCGGCAGATTCCGCAGCGCACAGAAGATCACTCACGTCATATCCCGCATTATGGAGATTTTCAGGGCACAGTTCCACCAGCCCGGCCCGGCATCTGCCGCTTCGCAACAGCATATCCGCTCCGGCCAATACCGACGGCTCATGGCCCTCAACATCAATCTTCAAGAAAGCCACTTCGTCATCAAGGTATGGTTTGAGAAAACTGTCCAGACTGACCACGCTGACCTCCACGAAGGGTCCAGGTTCGCCATCCTCCGTCGTGACAAGGCGGTTGCTAGTAGGTGACCTGCTGTCATTAAGGAAACACTGCCGCCCATCTGCCTGACTGGCAGCGTACTGGCAGGGAATGACCCGGTCGGCATGGTTGCGCAGCAGGTTGGCCTTAAGGCAGGCAAAGCTTTCAGGCGAAGGTTCAAAGGCATGGACAATGCAGTCCGGGCGCAGATGCGCCAAGATCATGGCCATGCTGCCAATATTCGCACCCACATCTAGTATGATGCCCCTGGAGCCGGCAAAGCTGCTAATAAAATTCACCTCAGCAACCGGCGGGACCATGCCCTGCGCGCTTCGGTACTCGCTGAAACTCCTGAACCCGCGCATCACATCCCCCGAAGGAAGTTTCACTCCGGGCTCCAGTCCTACATGATGAAGTTTCCATCGCAGCCAGTCCCGCATCATGCCTGGGACGGTGAACAATGTGCACACATTTTTAAAGAAGCCCATGATTCGATCGGCTTTTATGGTTTTCTAACAACCACAGGCTTATGGCCTGAGAGAACTTGATCAAACATTCCAGGATGGCTGAGACATTCATATCCCCTGGACTTGAAAAACAAGATGGCGTCCATGACATCTATCGAAGCGCAGGCGTCACAGTCTGCTATAAAAACATCACTCCCCATATAAGGTTGCAATTCCTGATAATGCAGAGGCAGATGTGACCTTCCAAAATTCGCCAGCGCGCGCCATAGTCGGCGGGGCACACGCAGGCAGAACTTGACGCCCCTGTTGCGCAGGGCTGGCAATGAAATCTTCACAAGCTTGTCCATTCCTTTCAACTCTGAGTAGGAGCGAACGGGAATCAGCCGGTTTTGGATAAAGCTGCAGTTCCAGGCAGGATGCAAAATGGCATAGCCGCCAGGCGCCAGCACCCTGTCAACCTCCAGAAAGGCAAGGTCCGGCCGGGGCACATGCTCCAAGGTATTGAAAGAAAAAACCATCTCCATGGAAGAGTCTGTGAGAGGGATGTACTGCGCATCTCCAACAAAACGCCGGAAGTTTTCAAAGCCCTCCGCAAAAACACTGGAGCAGCTATAATCCATGCCAATGTACTTCGAGGAACAATCCGCAAAAATGCCCGTCCCGCAGCCGATCTCAAGTACCCAACCCCTAATCTTTTTTTCCTTTATGAAATGGCGCACCATTTCGCGTTCATGCGCCAGATAATCGGAGGCCAAATCTTCAAAACGGCTTCTCCCGCCGTAATGTTGAATATAAAATTTCTTCCTCTCCTCTTCCGTGATTTTTTCATCGCCCTCAATTCCCTCCAGAGGCAGCAAAACGGGCACTCCGGCAGTCAGTTGATAAACATTAGAGCTGAAAATTAAACTGCCAAACTCACGCTGCAATAAATGCGGACAGATGGTTGCGGTGGAGTTCCTCTGCTTGCTGAGCTGGGTCGGGCATATAAACGGCACTTCATTTACCCAATCGCTATTTAGTAAAATCGGAACCATATATTTAATACCGGCAGTCGTTTAGCATTGGAGATCCTCATTCCTGAACATGGTGTTAGCCCATAACGGTCCTTCTGATCCTCTATAAGCTGCAGGAATGCCGAATCTGCGAAACCCGAGAACAGCTCCGCCTAGAGGTTGGTAAACCTTGGGCTTAAAACCAATACCCCTCACTTTCCAGGAAATCCAGGCAGACAGCATTCGAGATGTCAAAAAAGGGTTTTTATATTTTGGCCAAGGCCATGATGAACCGCCACTATATTGGCGTTCTTACTTCTGAAACAAGTCAGTTATTATTCAACTAAAAATACTGCTTCATATATTTGAGCAAGCAGCACCGATCATATGTCGCCCTCCATCAATTAAAGTAACCTTCAATTGAAACAGGATGTCCTTCATTCTTTTTTTGCTTCCCAGTATTGAGAACACTCAGGGACAGCCATTGGAAATCTGATGGGATGTGTATCAAACCCCCCAAAATTTGAATTTTTATCCCTGTAACTGGATGGGATTACCTCACTAAATCCTGTTTTACGAATAAGTGACTCCAGCTCATTTTCTGAATATATATGCCGGTGATCATGCAGATAGAAAATATCATTGATCGGCTTGGTGTCATCTGGCTTTGAACGCACTTGTTCGATGAAATAATCAAGACTGGGGGTCGTAATTCGAATCCATCCCCCAGGCATTAGAGCTTGAAAACATCTGCTGAGCAGAGCCTCACCCTGCTCTTTTGAGATATGCTCAATGACTTCTTCCAGATAAAAGACATCAATGGAATTGGGAGGGAAAGGCAGCTGACCCGTCAAATCGGCCCAGACATCACTTCTGGGGTCTATGTCAGCTGTCAGCCAACGTTCATGCAGCACTGAACCTCCACCTAAATTGACAATATGGACATTCCCACTGACAAGCCATTGTTTAAGATATTTCCTGGTAACCCAAGGACCAACAAGACTCCAAAATAGAAAAGAATGCCGTCCAATGTAACTCAACACCGCATGCACATAACCATAACGCGAACCATAAAAATATAGGCGCTTCAAAAAAGAAGATGGCGGCAAAAGACGGCCCTCCATTGGATTATCTGTCACATGACAGGTTTTTTCCCTCATACTACTTATATTATATTTTGGTTATTTCCTGACATTCGTGAAGGTTACGTCATCCACATTTCGGCTGGCTTGCCAGGGTTTTTAGCCAGGAAAAGATTTCAACTCAGCCACCAGCCGATCCCCGTAGCATTTCCAGGTGTAGTTAGCAGCCCGAGTTCTGGCAGCAATGAAAAGAGCTTTGTGGATTCCCGAATGAAATTCAAACTAATGTGGATCGTCTGGAATTGTCAGTCTGGCTCCTGACGGTATCGTCACACATTGGATTCCGCTGAAGAAACGCTGGTGCAACCTTACGAGAGTGAATAGGCCATGTCTCCGGCTCATTGCAAAAATAAACTTATTGATGCGTGGCAAATACCTCTGCGTTGGAAAATTCGACATGCCGCTTTATAAAAAATTGATTTTGTGATCCTCAACACAAGAAGCTTTGATTTTACTCATCATGAAAGAATAAGATGCCCGGTGCACCTGATCTTGCCCCTCCATAGGGCCGTCTAATATTTCATTACCAACCTTCAGAATCCATCAGTTTTGTTCTACCCTGAGTTTGACAAACACACGACCATTGATGGGACAAATAATAACGCTTGAAACAGTTTCCGCCAAACTGGTTTCGCTTAATACAGATTCACTGCTGACATTTGCCCGAGACCACATCGTAAGATCATTGCTAACCATGAGCTGTAACGTAAGATCAGACAGCCATTTAGAACGGCGGTATAGGACTTCAATCCTGTCCACGCCTTGGGAAATATTTCTCTGGAGTTTTACCTGAACCGGTGATGCGGTCGTACCTTCAGCGGCAAATCCCATTGCATACCTCATGAGATTCGTCTGACCATCTCCAGTATAACTGGCGCATGGACTGCTGATCTCGGGATCACCCAGTTCCTCCTCTGTAAAATTTTCAATCTGCCAGTCGCTAAAGCTGCTGGCGGGCGATTCGAACGCCCCGATGTCATTGCGCCGTTTGAAAAATTGCCCGCTGTGATCTATGGCTGGTCCCAAGTCAAGGCCTGCGTTGATCAGCGGACTTCTGGGCTGAGGTCGCAGTCCGTCCAGCTCAGGATTTTCAATGTTGAAGCTGCCTGACTCCTGGCCCTTTGCCTGCCATTGGGAAAAGCTGAGGTTTTGACTGACATTATCTTCCTTGAACATGTGATGTATCTTCGATTCTCCAAGCTGATAAGCATTGTGGCTAAACTGAAGACTGTCCTGGCTTTCAAAATTTCCAAACACGCTGGCTAAAGGCACTGACTCAGGCATCAGCACCAAATTGTTTCGGAAAACAAATCCCAATTCTCCTTCTCTCGTGAACAGAGAAGACTGGGGCACCCCCCCCAAAATATCCGTCACCTGCAGAGCGTCAAAAGAACAAGACTGGATGTCCACACGTCCATGAACAGGATTGCGGCCTAGAGTTCCGGAAATCACATGGATGCAGTGTCGCTCATTTAAGGAAGCCCCTGGGTAAACCTGGTTCATGCCTTGAAAAGTGCAACGTTCGGCCACAACATCTGACAATAAGGCGAGAGTACCACAGCGAGTCCCCTGGAGAAAGGTTTCCTTAACCCCTCCACCTTGAATATTGCCTTTGCCAAAATCGCAGTCAATGAACTCAAACCTGTCAAACTGTTGGGGTTCATCTGGAAAACCCATGTTGTGGCAATAATAAACAGGATAATGCAGAGCCATCACTCCCTCAGCCGAGCCTATCAAACCCGAGTTTGCCAGGGAACGGCAGCGGTGAAAACGGTGAACGATTTGAAGATCCTCCTGCCAGTGGGTGAATGACACAAAAACAGACTGGCCACCAGGTCCTGGATAGGGGGAGCCTTGCTCACACTGGACATCATCAACCAATACATCGTCTCTAAGTCCTGCTTCTGCTATACCAATAAGGTGCTTGGACCCATAATACAGAAAGCAGTGCCTCACAACAGACTGTCCAGGAACCGCTGTGAATGCCAGACAATAACTGCCGATCGGGTCATTGGTCAGCGCATGGGCCAGACAAGTCTTACCAGTGCGGATGTCTTGCACCCTGGCATTGGAGGCATTGATCAATACCGCCCCGCCATCTGAAAAATTATGGCTCCTTTCATACCGCTTCCCATCTGTCCTTGGGTCCGTGCTGCCGAAAGGATGCACATACAGGGTGATTCCGTCTGTCCAGAAAGACCCGGGCGTTGATGTCAGCGCTTCCTGGACAGAGGCAAACGAATCCCCCGTCGGATGATGCATGAATTTGTCATCCTCCCATAGCACGATGTGATCCTGCGTATCTGATGTTGCGAAGACATTGGTCGTGGCGGTCACCACCCAGGATGTGGCTGGCAGATCACGGTGACTTTTGATGCGGATCCATTCTTGCCCCTCCGCAGCCCTCACGTTAAGTCCGGGAGTGGAGAATTTCAGTGCAATTCCGTCGAGGTCCAGTTCCTGCCCCGCAGTATTGATAATGAGTGTATCCCCCTCTTCGTAACTGCTAGCGGGCAGCATACCTGTGTAGAGACTTTCCTCGTTCACTTTGGCAGCCGATTTCCAGGCAGTTTGCGGAGAGGTGCCATCAGCTTCATCGTCACCGCTTAGGGGATCACAATACCAGGTCAGTCTGGATTCCGGCTCGATCAGATCAGCCGGATAAGCAACGTCGGAGAAGTCATTCTCTTCAAAAGCATAGGCTGAAGGAGCGCCGACCCGGCCTTTGAGGAAAGTTCCATAGGACCAGCTTCCTGCGAACGTGTATCCAAGAGAGGCAATGCCTGCATGGCCGTTATCAATGGGTGCCCAGGACTGCATGGGCTGGCCGACGTGCTTGTAATAAAAACGCACATCTGCAGTCGTGCCTGACTTGAGATGGATGGCTATGCCGAGATATATCCACTGGTTATTCCATGACACGCCGGCAGGAGTAAATGAATTGAACATGATGCCGCCGCCAAGCTTGCCATCCTGAATGGAAATATAGGGGGAGGTGTTGCCATAAATGTCACATAGACCAAGCAGGTCCACATATCCTCCCTGCAAATCTTTCAGCATAAACCAGGCTCCAACGAATATCTTCCGGCGGTCAGAGGAAGCAAAATTATACCAGCCAACAGCAGGAGCCCCCTGCCCTCTCAGCTCTGCACTGGAACCTGGACTGCCAGCCAAGTGCGGACCGCCAGGCCGTGACAGCAAATTTCCAGCTACCGAGGTGAAATTTTCTCCCGGACTCTCCGGCGTGAGGGCCTCTGCTGAAGTGAACATTTCACGGTGCAGCAGCATCATCTCCGCTCGCCCAGCCAGCTCTCCCAGCAGGAGCAAGACAGGAAGAAGCACCCAGAGTCTGAGGTGATTCGTGAGTGACTGCAGATGCATGATAAGCTTACCAAGTGACCGATCGGCAAAGGAGTAGGTGGCGGCTGAAACAACCGTCTGACGCATTCCCATCAAAGACTACGAATTTAGAAAGCATCACGGAACCCAAACCTTCCGTTTAGGTCGCTCCGGCTGAAAATAGGCATGCGCGCCATGCGCATCCAGCCGAGGTATGTTTTCCAAGGCACAGGCGTGCGGCAGCGGGCACAATTCCTCATCCCCTTCATTGCTGCCCACCACCAGCGGGGTTCCTTTATTACCCAGGCAGCGCCTACTGACCACGCATGACAAAACTGCCGGAGCACACGGAACAGCGTGACCGGGACTATCCAGAGCCCGGGGCACCGCATCCAGACACTCCAGATTTCATTTCTCGCATTTAAATGATGGGTGCGCAGCTCATCACGGTTTGCCTGGGAATAATGGTGGCGAATGGTCAGTGCAGGCTCAAACCACACACTCCGGCCCAGATGATACACTTGCAGTGCATAGTCAGGCTCTTCGTAAGCGTGCAGAAAAAATGACGGGAACCCGGCGGTGCGAAGGTAGTCCTGCCTGCGCATGGCTGCGGCACCGTTCGCATAGGCGGCCACATAATGTCCGGGAATCTGGGGTGATCTGAAGGGCGGCACGTAGGAGCCGTCATCACGCAGTTCAGGAAATGTGACCACGGAAACTTCAGGATGCCGGGCAAAACATTCTTTGAGCCGGTCCAAAAAATCATCGTCCACCGGGTAGCTGTCATCATCCAGGCTCAGCACAATGTCCTCTGTGGCGGTGCGCAGCATCCGGTCACGGGAATAGATGGAGCCCAGATTCTTCTCGTTCACAAAAAGCTGACACATGCTGAAATCCGTCCTCACCATTTCCACCGTGCCGTCACTGCATCCATCAGCCGTGACCAATATTTCATCGGGTGCAGGATTGAGGCGCATCACTCTCTCCAGCGTCCTTCGCAAATCCGCACATCTGTTGCGGGTGGTGATCATGACAGCAATTTGCAAGTAACTCATCTTGGCAGTTTTCCGGGATGCCGGGTAGGGGAATTGCGAATTAATTAGATTGGAGGATGGTGGACAGTCCGCGGCCATCAGGCTTCAGAAAGCCTGCCATGGATGCTGCTGAGAGCAGAGGCAAGAATGCGCGCATGGCAGTCCCGGGTATATTGGAGGGCTCTGGATTTTGCGGCCATGGCCATGCGCGAGCGAAGTTCCCGGTCATGGGTAAGCGTCAGGATGGCCTGAGCCCATGCCTCGCTGTCTCTGGGTTCCACCACCAGGCCGCTGACGCCATGCTCGACAATATCTGCACAGTAGGGAGAACAGATGACAGGGATGCCTGCCGCCATGGCCTCCAAAATGACGGCACCAAAGGAATCCGAAAGGGTGGGAAAAGCCAGGACGTCTGCAGTTTCATAAAGCTGGTTGATATCCACGCGGGGAACCCGTCCCAGAAAACGGATGGCTGAACAAAGCGGCTTGTGACGGACCACGTCGCTCACATCCCCGGCTGCGGTAAAAGATATCCGCCCCATGCCAGCACCCTGCGCGATGCGCTGGGCTGCCATGGCCAGATAATGGATGCCTTTCATGAGAGTACAACTTCCAACAAAGAGGACACTCCCAGGGTCGGGTCTGTTTTTGATGCTGAAAAAAGCCTCATCAATTCCGTAGGGAACCACATGGATGTGGGCTGCAGGGAAAAGTCCTTCCGCAACAATGTCCTCTTTGACCGCTTGAGTGGGGGCGATGACTTCGTCTGAAAGCTCACAAATGAACATGCGCAATCTTTCGGTGGGATTTGCACACGCCATGTAGGGAGGCTGAAGCTCCCAGTCCGGGAACCGGGCGTATTCATCCCGATGCACCTTCCAGTAGGAAGGCCGGACATAAAACTCAGTGACGACCCGCAACCCCTTCCGCCTTGCATGAGCAAGAAAAATTGGTGACCAGCCGAAGGAGGAGTATAACAAGTCCGCCTCACCCAGACCTTTTCGGATCATGGACATGCCAAGCATCCGCCCCTGGTTGCCAGCACCTGAGAGAGAGTCAGCCAGACTGTCCATGGCGGCCGAAATTGGAAACGTGCGGGTGAACGGCAGAACGCTTTCAGGAACTTTGCGGTTTTTCAGCAAGCTGAAACGCCTGCTCAAGGAAGAAATACCCGACAGCATGGATGCCACTTTTCCCAGCCCCTGGTTACCACACGCATCGGTGTAAAAACCCGAAAGCATTTCATGTCTGGCGAGCGCCAGAGGAACAGCATAATTGTGCCTCGCGCCATTTTGCACGACAAGCACCCGGCACTCTCGCGACATGGTGGTCATGCAGACAATCCCAGCATCCGATGAATAAGATTGAGATAGCTTCCCGCTACACGGGCAGGTTGAAATTGCTGCAGATGAGCTTCCCGGATTTCTTCCTGTTCTTCGACGCGCAAAGGCTGGGCTGCCAAATTTTCGATGGCTGCTGCCAGCGCTTCGACATTCCCATTGGGAACCGTCACTCCACAAGGGCCTATGGCTTCCGGAAGACCACCATCGCTTGTACCGATCACTTCACATCCACAGGCAATCGCTTCCACCGCAACGACTCCAAAGGGCTCGGCCCAGAAAGAAGGGATTACAGCCACGTGGTGGCGGTTCATCAGTTCAGCGAGGGAATCACCGGTCACACGGCCTGCCAGACTGATGTGATCTGTCAATCCATGAGCCTTCACCGCAGCCATGATCTCGTCCCGACAAGGCCCCTCCCCCACAACCGTCAGCGGGTAAGCAAGACCTCTTTTTTTGAGGTGTGCCAGGGCCTCAATCAGAACCAACGCTCCTTTTTCAGGCACCAGCCTCCCCACGAATATCAGAGACCCCGGCACGCGCTTAACCGGACGGATTCTGAAAATGGAAGATTCATAGGGATTGTAAATACAGGGAGCATCTCCGGTAACACTGGTCCCGACGGCTTTACTAATCACCACATTGGTGGCGCCGCGCAAGAGCAGGCGGCGCATAAAGTTAAGAGGTTGCTCAAGAATGCAGAAGCCGTGGTGTATGATCACCGTGGAGGAAGTCCGAAACAGTGCCGGCCATCCTAGATGGAGCGTGATGCCATGGATCAACACGCAGTCGGCTTGCAGAAATTGCCATAGAAGCGTCAAAACGGAAGGTCTGCGTATGATTTTGTAGGGTCTGCGGTCTGCCGCCTCTGTGTCTGCCAGGGTGACCAGCGTGACATCCTGGCCAAGCGCGGACATTTCATCGGCCAAGACTGCCGCCACTGTTTCAAGACCTCCTGTCATTGGGTAAAATGGAACCGCCAGCATGAGAATGCGCAACGGCCGGATGCATGCATGACTGTTGTTGACCATGGGGCAGCTCATCACAGGCACGGCTATTCTGTGCGGAAGGGTGCCCGGGCAGGCTCCGTCGCAAAACCGGTCTCCTGCAAACATGAGGCGTAAGTTTTGAGGATGCTGGCCGCTTCGTCTGAATATCCCCGCGTGTAACTTGCGTTGGCCAGCAGATTTTCCCGAAGGGACGCATCTGCAACAAACCGTTCCATTTGCGTGGCAAGAGCACCTTTTTCCAGCCAGTTGAAAAGCAGCCCGTTGTGGCCACATTGAATGGGCTCAGCAGCACTGGAATGGGTGGATGCAATCACAGGAGTTCCGTTAGCGAGGGATTCGACCACTGTCAGGGGAAGATTATCCAGCCAGACCGATGGAACAATCATGCAATGAATCTTTGAATGAGCCACGGCAATTGACTTTTCATCCGCCCCGTCAAACTCCCCCCATTCAATCCTCTCCTCGAAAGGCAGAAGGCAGCGCCGTGCGTCAGCAGCATACGGGCGGAACAGTTCACTTTTAGCGACGAACAATAGCAAACGGACATTGGGCCAAACGGCTGCAACCCTGGCAAAAGCCGCAGTCATCAGGTGAAATCCTTTTTCGTAAACAGGCCGTCCTGCATAACCAAAAACAATATCTCCCCCGTGCACTTTTTTTGACCGTGCCGGAGCAGCGTCAAATCCGTATGGGACATGGTCTATTGCCGATGGATTCACCCCATGAGCCCGCAATTTTTCAGACATTGCTATTGAGGGTGCTATCCAACGGCGTGTGACCCGCAGAAATGCGGGCCAGTTTTCCAGAGCTTCGCCGAGCCTCTTCCGGTTGCCTGCTGCATCTCTCGCCACCGTTGCCACGAAAGGCCAATCCACGGCCCTTTCCGGCAGCAAGCTTGAAGCCCGCCGGACCCATCTGATCAGTGGTGTGCGGCCGCTCATCAGGCACGATGAGCATTTTTCCCGCCCTGGATTTCCCTCGCAAATATCCCCCTGCCCCGTCACCAAAGTGGATCTGGCGCAAAATGGACCAAAGTCCAGAGCAGTAAAAACAACGGGAACAGCCCCGGTTCTTTCCAAGGCTTCCCCTAGCTGACCATGCCAGCATTCATATTGGAAGACATGTATCAGGTCAGGCTCAAACTCCCTGCAGACAGCCAATAGAGCGGCGGCCACTTCAGTCTCGCCCCCCTTTGGGGTCAGCAAACTGTCTCCAACAGACAGCGACCAGGTGGGCATCCCATTCCAAACTTTTTTCCTGAGGCGGCCATTGAAATTCTGCGCGGTCTCACCGTTAAAGACACCGCAACCAACCCCTGACCTGACCAGAGATCTGGCCACGCGCAAAGCCACTAAAGCCCCCCCGTTAAGCCCCCCGCTCAACGGAGGAAAATTCCCTGTTATAAACAGTACTTTCACAGGCGCCTTGGATTTTAAATGATCAGGCCAGCCTGACCACCCCGTACTCTTTAAACCGCATCGCCGGTTGCAGCCTGCTGTGGTCTGCATATGACGCGGCAATCGTAGTGCAGATCTGCCAATGCAGTCCTGTCCAGGCGTTTAAGTTCACCATCCCAGATGGTGTAACCGCATTCCTCCAGCATTTCAGGAATGCGGGCAGGATTGATGCCACGCTTTACCAGCATGGAACCATGAATTTCAAGAAAAAGAACGGGACGCACCCTCCTTAAAAAGCCCAGGCTTGCTCCAATGGCCTCATATTCAAAACTCTCAATGTCGAGCTTGACGTGCGTCGGCTCAAAGCCTGTCCTGGCCACTAAAGACTCCAGTGTAAGTTGCGGCACTGACACAGTATCTGACCTGGCTTCTGAAACCGAAACAAAATAATCCCCTCCGAGGGGTCCGGTGGAAAGCATCTCAAGCTGGCCATCAGCATCTCCAATGGCACAGTTAATAATTGTAACCTGTCTGTCTGCACCGTTCATCTCAAGATTGGCCCGCAGGATGTCCGCCGCTTTGGGCGATGCTTCCACACACAGGATCTGGGCAGATTTCCCGGCGAAGTGCCTGCAGGCCAGTGCAAACAGACCATAGTGCGCACCCACGTCCAAAAGCTTCATTGCGGGTGTGCATTGGGATGCAAAAGCCTGAAGTTCTTCAGCCTGGGAGGCATCGCTCCTGAACACTTCAAAACAGCTCCTAGCAGCAGGATGGCACCACAGCTCCCACCCTTCTGCGGGACTAACTTTGCGCCTGGCTCCCGCCAGGAAGGCGATTCGGTGAAATATATACTCACCTGATCTGGCCGGACTGCGCAGCCAGTTTCTCAGAGTACGGGGTACAAACCTCCTGGCTAAATTGTAATTCATCTAAAAATAAGGGTAACACGGTGGATCAAGCGGTCACGCTGTGCCCTCTCCAGGACACCATACCATAATGCCACGGACAGCATGACCGAAGTCAGCGTCAGGGCGGCAACAACGTTCAGCCATACGCCATAAGATCCCGAAAAGCGGGAGATAAAAAGTGACATCCAGAAACTCACCCCAAGCAGGATCAGCATGGGCACCACCACACGCACCAAATATGAGCGCATTCCAATCTGCAGCCTTTGCAAAGCACGATGGACCATATACCAATGGTTGGTCAGCAATTGGGCAATCAAGGTTCCCAGCGCGATGCCCAATACCCCATAGCGGTTGCCGAGCAGCCAGGAGAGCAGCACTTTGAGACCTCCCGCAGTGAGCGCCCAGACCACAAATGCCTCATCCTCAGTCGCACGGGATGCAGTTGTGAGGATGTAGGCCTGCGCCTCCAGCAGAAGCAAAGCAAAGAACACGGTAGCAACGGGCAGCCCGATAAAGCTGTCCGGCCCCAGCCAAAGATCGAAAAACTGCGATCCCAGCCCAAGTATGGAGCCGCCCCCGGCAGCCATCACAAACATGCCAAGACGGGAGTTCCGAATGACGATGCGCTGAATTTCAGAAATCTCCCCGCTTTGCCAGAGCTGGGTGATGAATACTGCCGAGATCGCAGCGACCGTCACTGCCAGCACATTCAGATTTAAAAAGATCAAATAGGCGGCCCTATACATAGGCAGGCTTGAAGCCCCCCCCATCCTGGCGACGAACAGGTGATCTGTATTCAACACCAATGTGAAGCCAAGTGCAGTCAGCCAGGTCCGCAGGGCCAGAGGTCGCATTTTCTGCCAGATCCGCTTCTGCCACACGCCTTTCATCCTGGAGATCTCAGGGTATCCGCGCAAGGTAAAGGCAAGAAATACAAATCGCTGGGTGATTGCACCGGTAACCGCCACCACGGCCAGGGTGACCAGGCCTCCGCCAAACAGCACCGCTACGATCTGGCCTGCCAGGGTGAGGGCATTGACAAAACTAAGCAAAAGAGAATCCCACCCGACGTATCCCACGCCTTGAAGCAGACAGCTCCAAGGTGTGGCCCAAGTATTGACCGCATAACTTAAGCACAAGATTCCCCACGCAATCCAGACTTCATAGGCCGGAATATCTTCAAGATTCAGCCCATTGAAATAAAGAGCCCCCAATCCGAAAGAGATAAGAAACGCAATGACTGCCAGAGCTTTGTAAATCCGCACACCTGTAGCCAGCACATCGCCTATTTCCGCCAGGCTTTCTTCATTGAGGCTTACCCCAGGATCAGATCCGCTCCTGCCTTTTGCAAACGCAATCTGCCGGGTTAACGTTGCTCCAAATCCCAGATCGAGAATGCCCATCGCAGCCCAGCTCTGGCCTAACAAAAGCCAGATCCCCAACTCCTCCTTCGGCAGATTTCTAAACAGAATGGGCAGCAACACCAGTCCCAGAACAATGGTGATCAGGCGGCTGAACCAGCTCGCTGCTGCTCCAAAGAAGATTCGTCTGGTAAAGGACATTGGTTTTGCTGACGGCGTGCCCCCTACCCCTGATTACCCAAATTTTCCCTTCCCTGCCAGCCATGCATTTTTCACGCATCCGATTTCCGGCCTCCAGCCTATTGATTCAGTTATCTTCGAGACATTGAGGGCATATCTCCAATCATGACCAGGACGGTCAATGACAAAGTCTATCAGTACCCGAGAGGCTGTTCCGGCCGGATGCTCTTCATCCCATAGATCACAAAGCTGCTCCACCAGCTCCACATTTTGCCACTCCTGCCCGGAGCCGATGTTATACACTTCCCCTGCCCTGCCTTTCAGCAGGACTTGCCAGAGAGCCTCCGCGTGGTCGCTGACGTGCAGCCATTCGCGGATTTGCCGGCCATCTCCATAAACGGGAATGGGGCGGCGGTCGCGGAGGCAGGCGAGGACGGTGGGGATGAGCTTTTCGGGGTGCTGGTGAGGGCCGTAGTTGTTGCAACTGCGGGTGATGATGGCGGGGAAACCGTAGGTGCTGTGGTAGCTGCGCACCACGCAGTCGGCGGCAGCCTTGCTGGCGGAGTAGGGAGAGTTGGGCAGCAGCGGGCTTTCTTCTGTAAACGGGGGATCAGACGGCCCCAGGCTGCCATACACTTCATCGGTTGAGACGTGGATAAAACGGTGGCCGGAATTTTCATTTCCCCAGGCAGCACGGCAGGCGTCCAGGAGGTGGTGGGTGCCCAGCACGTTGGTCTCCATGAAAGGGGTGGCGTTTTGGATGGAGCGGTCCACATGGGATTCAGCCGCCAGGTGGATCACATGGGTGATCTGATGCTGCCTTACACACTGATGGACGGCCGCACGTTCCCGGAGATCCACCTGCTCAAAGGTGTATTTGAGATGTTGCCCATGAATGCCGACCAAGTGATCCAGATTCCCGGCGTAGGTGAGTGCATCCAGATTGACCAGCTTCTGCACTTCCGGCCGGTCAATGATGTGACGGATAAGATGGGAACCGATAAAACCGGCCCCGCCTGTGATGAGGAGATTCATGACGGCAGCGGCAGATGCTGGCGGGCGGCCTCTTTTCCGATTCCCTCAAGGTAGTGACGGTATTCACAAGATGGCATGCTTGCGGCCAGTTTTTCAAAGGCTTCCAGGCTGAGAAATCCCCGCCTCAGTGCCGCTTCCTCCGGGCACCCCAGCTTGATCCCCTGCCGTTTTTCTATGGTCTGTACAAAGGCCGCTGCTTCAAACAGGCTGCTGCTGCTGCCAGCATCCAGCCAGGCAAAACCCCGGCTGAGACGGTTGACCTGAAGCTGGCCCCGGCTCAGATAGGCCCGGTTCACATCGGTGATCTCCAGTTCATTCCTTTCGGATGGCTTTAAGCTCCTGGCGATTTCCACCACCTGCCCGTCGTAGAGGTACACCCCGGGGACGGCGTATTGACTGCGGGGACGGGCAGGCTTTTCCTCCAGGGAAACGGCCTGGCCGCCGGCATCAAACTCCACCACTCCGTAGCACTCCGGGTTGGTGACATGGTAGGCAAAAATGGTGGCTCCTCCTTTGAAGTCTGCCAGGGCTCTGGGCAGAGCGTCTCCGCCAAAAAAAAGATTATCCCCTAAAATCAAAGTCACGGGGCCGTTCCCAATGAAATCCGCCGCGATGATAAAGGCCTGGGCGATGCCCTCCGGATGGGGCTGCACCCGGTATTCCAGTTTGATCCCCCATTGGCGGCCATCCCCTAACAACTGCTGAAACTTGGGCAGATCTCTTTCCATGGCGATGAGGCAAATTTCCCGGATGCCGCCTGCCATCAGAACCGTCAGCGGGTAGTACACCATGGGTTTGTCATAAACCGCCTGGAGCTGTTTGTTGACCACCTGGGTCAGCGGATAAAGCCGGGAGCCGCTGCCGCCCGCCATCAAAATGCCCTTCATGACACGGTTAAGATCCCTGGCCTCCCCCAGCCAGCCAAGCTGCCGCCTCTGGTCGCCCGGCATGAGGCGCCACTGACAGGATGATAATGGGGGTTTTCTGCCTCTTCAGGCATGAATAAGGGGGAGACTGTATCACGCTCATTATCAGCGCAAAGCTCAAACTCCAGCTTTGACAATTCAGCTTGACGCGACTGGCGATTTACCCCGAAAAAATCCCTCCCGTTCAGCTGGCGGAACTTTTTTGAATGAAGGAGCCGCTGGACTGTTCTATCCTTGAACTGTGATTGTGCGCTGTATCCTCTCCTGCCTGTTTCTTGCCTCGTTCTGGCTCGGACTCACCCTGAGCATTGCCTGGGGGCAGGTTCCTGCTGAAAAACTGGAGCATCGCAGCAATCTGGGGATGAAATTTGTCTCCGTTCCCGGCACCGCAGCCCTGCTGGCCGTCCATGAAACGCGTGTGGCAGACTGGCAGGCTTTTTTGTCCGCGACGGGTTATGACTGGACCTACAAGCCGCATTTTGAACAGGGGCCGGACCATCCGGTGGTGGGAATCACCCTGGCGGATGCCCGCGCCTTTTGCAGCTGGCTGACGGAGCAAGACCGGGCGGCAGGGACGATTAACACCGCGCAATCCTACCGCCTGCCAACGAGGACCGAGTGGGATGCCGCCGTCGGCCTGAAGCGGACACGCAAGCCGGATCTCACGGTCGAAGAAAAAGTGGACGATGAGCGGACGTTTCCATGGGGCATGGCCTGGCCGCCACCCGCCAAGACGGCCAATCTGGCGGAAGGGGAAATCCCTGGCTATTCGGACGGGTTTCCCTTCACGGCTCCTGTGGGCCAGTTCACTCCCAGCGCGGAGGGCCTGTATGACCTGACGGGCAATGTCTGGGAATGGTGCTGGGACCCTGAGGTCCGGGCGGAACAGGTGGGCGTGCTGCGGGGGGGCTCCTGGGCCTACTTCCGCCAGGAGTGCCTGCGCTCCTCCTATCTGTATCTGGTGCCCGTGGACATGCGCATGCCCACCATCGGCTTCCGCTGCGTGTTTGAAGACAGGCAGCGCACTGCCATCATGCTGGCAGCGGCAGAAAAGATCAAAACTGAGATCCGCACCCAGCGGCGCGAGGAGATCATTGGGGGAGCCGTCAATAAAGAGGAGCTGGCGGCCATGAAGGAAAAGCTCACTGCGGCTCCTGCTTTAGCCGGCCTCACGGATGCTTCCACCCCCCTTGTTCCGGCCAAACCGGGCCAGCCGCATACCAACAGCCTGGGGATGGAATTTGTCCCGCTGCCTGACAGTAATTTACTCTTCGGTGTCACCGAAGTGCGCGTGCAGGATTTTGAAACCTGGTTAAAAGACGCCGGCCGGAGCTGGGAAAACAAACCGCCCTTTCTTCTCAGCACCGAGCATCCTGCCGTGAGCGTCACCTGGGAAGAAGCCACCGCCTTTTGCGCATGGCTGACCGAAAAGGAGCGCAAGGAACAGCTCATTTCCGCCAATGCCAGCTACCGCCTCCCCGCGGACCTGGAATGGAGCCAGGCTGCGGGTCTGACCAACGAGACCGGGGCAGATCCCGCTGCCAGGGCGGAAGCAGTGACCCTGCATTACCCCTGGTCAGCAGAAGGCGTGTTCCCGCCACCGATCGCCAGCACCAATCTGGATTCTCTCAGCATTGATGGCTACCGGGACAGCCACTCCTACACCGCCCCGGTGATGAGTGAGGATGCCAATGCCCTCGGCATTCGCGGCCTGGGAGGAAATGCTTCTGAATGGTGTCTCGATATCTGGCCTGGCGCCCCGGATGAAAGGCTGGTCCGCGGGGGCTCCTGGCTCAGCCGTGACAAAGACCAGCTTCGTACCGGCAGCAGACAGCACCTTGCCAGCACCAGCAGCAACACCGGGGTGGGCTTTCGGGCCGTTCTGGAGATGCCTGCGCCGTGAATGCCAGTAATCAATGATAATCCCATCTGATGCCCCCTGACGGCCCGCCAGCCCCACCCGCCCTGCCGCCACAACGCCCCTGGCTGACGTGGATTTTGGGAGCTCTCTTTTTACTCGGGGCAGCCTACTGGCTGGTTGGCGGGCGGACAGTTCAGTTCCTGCGCTCCCAGGCCGCCATTTATTATGCAGGAAAGGCTCAGGAGCAGATCCGGCAAAAAGACTGGACGTCCGCCGGAAAAGAGCTGGCCCGCGCCCGCTCCTGGCAGGTCCACCAGCCGCAGGTTTTGCGCGCCTATGCGGATCTGCTCATTGCCACCCGCAGTGACAGCCTCTCGCTCCTCCAGGTCCTGCGCCTGCTGGAGTCCACCCCGGAGGCCAGTCCAAAGGACCGGCTTCACATCAGCCAGATTCTGATCTCGCTGGGGCACATTGCAGATGCCCGCGCCCAATACGACCAGATCCCCGAGGATTTGAAACAAACGCAGGAATCCATGGAACTGCTAGCCACCCTTTATCAAGCCGAAGGCCGCCACGAAGAGGCTGATAAGCTCATGCGCCACGCCCTGGCCATGACCCCGGGGGACCCAAAGTCCCGCCTGCGCCTTGCCATGCTGGATCACCGGGACAATTTCCCTGAAATCCAGCGGCGCGCCGAGGCGGAAATATGGGATCTTGCCGTGACGCAGGGTGATGATGTCGGGCTGAAAGCCATTGAATTTTTAACTTCCCAGGCCCGGCTGGACGGGGAGGAAGCAGAAAAGCTGCTGGCCCTTATCGAACAGCATCCTGATGCCACCCCTGCCACGCGCTATGCCGCCCTTTCCGCCCGCCTGCGTGCAAGGCCCCAGGACCGGCAAGCCGTGCTGAAAACGGAAGTGCAAAAACTTCAAGGCGCAGGAGTCACCATGCTGGTGCCCGCCGCAGCCTGGCTGCTTCAGGAAAAGCAGCCCCAGGAGGTACTCAACCTTTTGTCAGAAGATCTCTGCCTGAAATCGGCCCCGCTTTTTCATTCCCGACTCCTCGCCCTGGCGCAGCTGGACCAATGGCCAGAGATAGAGGCCGCATTGGAAAACCAGGGCAGACTTCCCGTCTCAACTCACTTTTTCCATCTTTGGAAGGCACGCACCGCAGAAAAGCTGGACAAGGGTATCCGCGCCGTGCGCCATCATCTGAACGCCGCCTTTGCTGAAACACTGGGCGGCCAGGATGAACCCGCTGCCATGATGGCAGCCGAGATGGCGGAGCAGATGCATCAGTGGGATCTCGCCTCCCGCTTTTACAATGACATTGCAGATCAGCACCCCATCAGCCGCAGCCGCATGCTGGAAAAAGTGTATGTGCTGGCCCTGCGCGGCAGGGACACTGATGCAGCCCTCCTGGCTGCGGCGGCGCTGGCGGCACTCCAGCCGGAAAACCGGATTTTCAGCCAGCGTCATCTTTACCTCAAACTTCTCGCCGGACAGGAGATCGAACGCTGGGTGCAAACTGCCCTGAACCTGCCCCCCTCCAACGACGCCACCTCCAGCCTCCTCCGTGCCTTGAGTTCCTACCGCATGGGGGATCTGGCCTCTGTCAAAACGCAGCTCAGGACTTTCCCAGATCAGACAGACCTCCCCCCCGGTCAGCGCGCGGTCCACGCGGGTCTGCTGTCTGTTTGTGGCCAGACAGGCCCCGCCTTCCGGCTGGCAGAAGGCATTCCATCACCCCTGATGCTGCCAGAAGAGCTGATTTTCCTGAAAAGAGCGCTGTGATCAGCCTCAGCCGGACAGGCGCTCTTTAACCGCCGTAGAAGCTGGCGATTTTTTCATTCACCGAGCGCAGACGGCGGGCGATTGTTTTGCCCACACCGATGAGCAACCAGGCGGCTGCACGGGGATACTCGTTGATGTAAGACTCCAGGCTCTTCGAATCAATGTACCAAACCTGGCTGAAGTCCACCGCTGTGACTGTGGCGCTGGCTGCAGAGGGGTCCAAAAGATTGATCTCCCCCACGGTCTCACCTGACTGCACACTGCCCAGCAGTACTTTGTGCCCGGTACGCATGGCGGTGGCATGAAGCTTGCCCGAAATGATGTAATAGAGCCCCGTTTGGACCATTCCCTCTTCGATCAAATGCTGACCAGGCTGCACGGGGCGGAATTCACCATATCCGCTCAGGATGTCCCGGTCTTCATCACCGAGGGGTTCAAGAATTCCGAGAGGGGGAAGCTGGGGAGTGGAGAAGTCTGCGCTCATTTTTCAGGAGAATTTTAGTTTTTAGGGGGTCATTCAGGGAATGGCAAGCCTGCTGAATAAGAAAGCATCAAATCAGCCATGCAACGGGCGAAAGGGATGGAAAAGAGCGGGCGTTCTTTGCTTGCACCTCAGGGGATTGCCATTCTCTGGCCCTCAGCACCTAAATTTTGCTGGATTTCCCAGGTGACCCGTTCAGAATCGACCCTCCTATTCCTCTCCCAACCTAGAAAACTAAAATGTCCGACATCCATTCCTCCTGCTGCCGCCGCCTTGACCTTGCTTTCGCCAATCTGATCACACGTCTTTGGGTGGCTCTGCGTCTCTTCATGGCAGGTGTGGACAAGTTTCGTGCGGGTGACGGTGCCGAGGCGACTTTCAACGCCGCCAATTACGAAACCAAGACCAAACTCATCGCGAACCTGATGACGGAGAACAGCATGCTGCCAGCTTTCCTGCCGCAGGCTGCCATTGAACAATATGCCCACAGCATCGGTTACGTCCTGCTGGCCGTCGGCGCCTGGGTCGCCATCGGTCTCCTGAGTGAGTTTGCCCTGCTGGCCGCCGGTCTGGCCTTCCTTTCCCTGGGTTTTGGTCTTTCCGCCCTGCCGGATGACATGGAACTCACCGCCAACATCGGTGTCGGCATCCTTCTCACAGCCTTTGCCCTTTATACGAACAAGAGTGGTTACCTCTCCCTGGACGGCATCTTTGGCCGGCATCGCGCCAAGAAGACGGTGATTGTTGAAGGCTGATTGCCGCCTCGCATCGTAACCAAAGAGAAGCTATGAGCATGTCCACCACCCCTTCCCACAACACTGGCGGCCTGTCCAAATTCATGGACCGCCGCTCCTTCCTGCGCACCAGCGCGGCCAGCGGTGCCGGTCTTTACCTTGCCACCAGCAAAAGCGCCATTGCCCAGGGCAGTGAAGCCGGGCGCACTGTCAAATGCGCCCTTGTCGGCTGCGGTGCCCAGGGCGACCGTATCCGCGTCGCCGCCTCCAAGATCATGACCGGCATCCAGTGGGTAGCCGTGTGTGACATCTGGAAGTACAACCGCAATCCGGTGGCCCGCCGCATGGAATATGAAAACAAGCACCAGGTCGAAGGCCCGGTGACCCAGTATGAGACCATTGAGGAAATGCTGGAAAAACAGACCGACATTGAAGCGGTCTTCATCGCCACTCCGGACCATCTTCATGCTCCATTCTCCCGCATGTGCCTGGAAAAGGGCCTGTCCGTTTACTGTGAGAAGATGATGTCCAACACCATCGAAGGCGCCCGCGACATGGTGCGGGCCGGACGCGATAACAACGGCATCTTCCAGATCGGCCACCAGCGCCATTCCAATCCCCGCTACATCCACCTTCGGGAGAAGATCGTCAAAAACGATCTCATGGGGCGCATCACCCACTGCTATGGCCAGTGGAACCGGGGCGTCGCCGCCTCCCAGCCTCTGGGCCTGATCAAAAACCAGGACATCCCCAGCGAGATGCTGGAAAAATACGGCTTCGGCAGCATGGAAGAATTCCGCAACTGGCGCTGGTTTGCCAAATACGGCGGCGGTCCGATTTCAGACCTGGGCGCCCACCAGATTGACATGTTCAACTGGATGTATGAGACCACCCCCGTCTCTCTTTATGCCGCAGGTGGCGTGGACTATTACGACGGCACCCCCGGCCCCGACGGGCAGCCAAAAGCCAAGTTCGAGCTTCCGGACAACGTCATGTGCCTTTATGAATACAAGCTGCCCACCGGCACCATGCGAGCCTACTACCAGGTGCTCACCACCACCGGCAGCCAGGGCTATTACGAAAAACACATGGGTGTGAACGGCTCCGCCATCATTTCCGAAAGCCCTACCTACAACCAGGTCTATGCTGAACCCGGCCAGGACTGGACCCAGTGGACCACCGGTGACGATCCCATGCTGGTCAAATCCCCGGATGCGGTGAAAAACAAGTTCTGGGAGCACACCCGTTCCTGGGTCAAGCCGGCACCCAAATCCTACGCCGTCAGCGGTGTGGCCAAGGCCGTCGCCGACGCCCGCGAATCCAAAGCCCTGGATCCCTGGGAAATCCCGGTCATCCTGGAAACCTATCCCCACACCCCGCACGTCGCCAATTTCATTGAAGCCGTTCAGCGCAAAGATCCGGCCCACCTCACCTGTAACGTGGTGGACGCCTTCAAGTCCTGCGTCACCGTCCTCAAGGCCTACGAGTGCCTCAAAACAGGTCAAAAATACACCTTCACCCCGGCTGATTTCGAGGTTTGATCCGTATCACAGAGCCGAGAACCCAAAGCGGCTTGATTTGCACTTTTCAGTTCTCAGCCTGCAATATTCCGCCTCATCATCCGTCCTATATCCAGGCTCATTCAGCCTGAACAAAAATCCCCCTACAGTATAGCAAACATGAAACACACGACCCTTGCCTTCGCTGCTATCGCAGCTCTCAGCACTTCCCTTTCCGCCCAGGAAATGGAAGAGATCAAAATCGAATTCCCCAAGCCAATGTTCATTGGTACTCCGGTCCCGGCCAAGCTGCCGAACCTGGAGCAGCCTGATCCTTCCAAGATCGTCAAATCCTTCCAGGCCCCCAAAGGCACGGTCAACCTGGCCAAGGACAAGGAAGTGACCTCCAGCGATCCAGCCCCGATCATCGGTGAGCTGACCCTCGTCACCGACGGTGATGCGGACGGTTCCGACGGTTGCTTTGTGGAACTCGCCCCGGGCCCGCAGTGGGTCCAGATTGACCTGGGTGCATCCACCAGCATCAACAAGATCGCCATGTGGCATTATCACAAGCAGGCTCAGGCCTACGTGGACGTCATCGTGCAGGTCTCTGACGACAAGGAATTCAAGACCGGTGTCACCACCCTCTTCAACTCCGATCACGACGATACCCTGAAAATGGGCGCAGGTGCAGACCCTGCCTACATCGAGACCAATCATGGTCGCGTCATTGACGGCAAAAACACCAAAGCCCAATACGTCCGCCTTTACAGCAATGGCAACACCTCCAACGAGATGAACCACTACTGCGAAGTCGCCGTCTATGGCGTTCCTGGGCAGTAAGCCTTCAGGGAGGTTAGTCCCCTTTTGTTTTAAAACCGCCGCCAGTTCGTTCTGGCGGCGGTTTTTTGTTTTTTGAAGAGCGCGGCGGCGGAAGGCAATCCAATCGCCAGATTTCGTGAAACTTCATCCCTGACCAAACCCTCAAAGGGCAGTCTTTAATCAGGATTAACCTGCAAGCTGTTCATCGCAGCGGCGGCACCGAACACCATGAGTCCGATCACCATCACGATCCCCAGACCAATTCCAACCAGGGTCAGCACACCGATGATTTTCCAGAACGAGCGCTGGGTGTTCAAGGCCATCACCAGGTCAGCAGAGGCACGGCTGACAGCCAGCCTGGCAATCTGGGTCCCATAGGCCCACAGCTTGACCGCCGGAAAGATATAAAAGAGGGCCATCAAGACATACATGACGGAGACGCCGATCAGAGGACCTGCTTCCGCAGCTCCCGTCGTACCACTGAAGCCAGCAACAGCGCCCAAGCCCATGGCCAAGCCACTCAGCAGCATGAGAATGGCCGAAATCCAAAGCAGCACCGAAACCAGGCGCACCCAAAACTTGGTGCGCACAAGCGGAGTGATCACATCTTGGGGCACGGTTTCCATTTCAGTGCCGGAGGATCCAAAGAGATTGGCAGACGGAGACGTATAGGGATTGCTTTCCATAGTTTAAGTAGGCTGAGGTTGTGACCCAAGCCCGTTTCTGACGGGCGGCTGGGATGAATGCCAGTGTGAAGACATTCCCATTCAAGGCAATCATCACTTTTGACAGCCCCCTATGTTCCTTGAACACACAGCCCAGGAATCAGCAGACCAGTTTCGTCAGCCGCTGAATCACTTCACTACCACCGCTAAGGCTTTCGGAGACAGCAGTTGCTGCAGAGGCTTCGGATAGACGCCCACGGCAATGATGACCACCGCCAGGACCAGAGCACCGGCTTTTGTCCCCAAGGAGAGACGCAGAGGCTCAAGCGTCTGCGCGTCGCTGGTGTACATGACCAGGATGGTCCGGAAATAATAATAAAAACCGGCGGCCGCACCGATGACTGCGCAGACCAGCGCGCCCCATGCAGCCTGGTCCACCAAGCCGATGAAGACAAACAGCTTGCCCATGAAACCGGCCGTCAGCGGCAGGCCTGCGAGTGAAGCCAGGGCAATGGTCATGAGCAGGGCCAGCAGGGGACTGCGTTTGGCCAGGCCCCGGAAATCACGCAGGTCTTCCCCGCCGCCGCTGGCGCGGATGAGGGCCAAGACCAGGAAGCTGAGGACCGTCATGGGCAGATAGGTGGCCAGATAGAATGCCACCACACCGCCAGAACCAAGGTCAAACCGGGCGGAACCCGCGCTCAGGGCCAGGAGCAGATAACCCGCGTGGCTGATGCTGGAATACGCCAGCAGGCGCTTGATGCTCGTCTGGAAAATGGCAGGCAGGCTGCCCAGGAGGACTGTGGCCGCACCGATGATGATCAGCAAGGCGTGCACTTCATTGGCAATGATGGAACCCTGGGCGGTGAAGGCTTCCACTGTACGTGTCAGCACCACAAAACCGGCCGCTTTGGACCCGACCGAGAGGAAGACCGTCACCGGAATCGGCGCGCCCTGATAGACATCCGGGACCCACATTTGGAAAGGAGCCGCAGCCACCTTGAAACCCAGGCCTGCAATCAGAAACGCAGCCCCAAGAAGCGCGGCCTGCTTGGAGACTGACCCACCGGCCAGAGCCGCAGAAATGCCCTCAAAACTCAGAGCTCCCGTGGATCCATAGACCCAGGCAATGCCATAGATCAGCACGCCAGTACTCAGCGCTCCCAGAATCAAATACTTCACCCCGGCCTCCAGCGCCAGATTGCTCTTGCGGGCAAAAGCGACGAGCACATAAAAAGACACGGTGACCAGTTCCAGACAGACAAACACGGTGACCAGATCCTTGGCGGAAGCCATCCACATCATGCCCACGCACACCAGCACCGGCAGACTGAACATCTCGCTGTAATTGCCGCCAGGGGCGAACTTGGTGAGGTAGGTGGCGCTTTCCACCGTCAGCCAAAGCACGATCAGGGTAATGACCAGGGCAAAGCCTTTGTAGAAGACAGCCAGGGTATCGAGCTGATGAAACGGCTGGATGTAAGCAGGCAGGTCAGCAGCGGATTTGGAAGCAAACAGGAACAGCACCAAGGCCAGCGCCACACCGCTGATGCTGATGGTGGACAGAGTGCGGCGGGTGATGGACGGAACCAGAGCCTCCAGGCTCAGCAGCGCCAGAGCAAAGACGACCAGGAAAATTTCGACGGAGAAAACGGACATGGAATCTAAAGAGCTTCGGTTTCTACATCGTAGCCACCGTGGCAGCAGAAAGGGACTTCAGCAGGCCGAGCAGAAGCCAGGGACAGCAACCGACGATGAGCAGGGCTGCGGCGAGAAGGAACAAAGGAATGCGCTGGCTGACGGCCGGGTCGTTCATGAACAGACCGGCGCTGGCCGTGCCCTGGAAGATGCTCCGGTAAGCACGCAGCATGTAAACCGCAGACATCACCACCCCCCACAGGGCCAAGATGACCGTCCACTGAAGAGGTCCCAGTTCGCTGCTGCCATCGCTGCCGAAAGCACCCAGGAAGATCATCACCTCACCTGCGAAGTTTGCCAGACCAGGCAGGCCAATGGAGGCAAAGGTACCGAACATGAAAAGAATGGCAAAAACCGGTGCATGCGAGGCCAGGCCGCCCAGCTTGCCCAGCTCCAGTGTGCCGAGCTGGATCCGCATCCGGCCGGCCAGGGCGAACAGCAGCGCGATGGAAATGCCATGGGCAAACATGAGCAGCACAGCCCCCTGCAAAGCAAGCTCCGTCCCTGCGGCGATGCCCAGGAAAATGTAACCCATGTGCATCACTGAGGAATTGCCCAAAATCTGGTCCAGGGACCGCTGGGCAATGGTGACAAAACCCATGATGAGGATGTTCCCCAGCAGCATGAAGAGCAGCGCCTGCTGCACCCACTCCACCTCAACGCCCTGCGGCAGCAAAGGCATGGCGATGCGGATGAGACCATACAGGCCGAATTTTTTCAGCACGCCTGCATGCAGCATCGCCACAGGAGTCGGTGCAGTGGCATAGGCAGGGGCGGCCCAGCTATGCAGCGGGAAGAGACTGACCAGCGTTCCAAAACCCAGCAGCAGGACAAAGAAGATCATCCCCTGTTTTTCCACCGGCAGCGGTGTGCTGGCGGCCTGGGCCTTCAATGCATTCAGGTCAAAGGTCAGCTTCTGGCCGCCGCTGTATTCCAGCACCAGCCAGGCAAGACCGGCCAGGAGAACCAGGCTGCCTGCACCGAGATAAATCGTGGTTTTCCAGGCGACCGCCTTGCGATGCGAATCCTCACCATGACCATAGAGGCCGATCATGAGGAAGGTGGGGATCAGCGCCAGCTCATGGAAGGCATAGATGAAAAAGATATCCGTCGAAAGGAAGGCTCCCAGTGCTCCGCCTGCGATGAGCAAGGAAGCGATATGATAGATCGCGGGTTTTTCCTTGGCGATCTGCCAGACGGCCGCAAAAGTCACCAGAACGGTCAGCAGCGCCATGATCAGGGAGAATCCGTCAGCCCCCACGCCGAAGGTGATGGCCGGATTCTCCAGCACCACCCGAGCATTTTTGAAGGCCATGCCTCCGCCTTCGAGCGCGGCTGCATCAAACTGCAGCAGCAGTCCCAGGACGATGACCAGGTTGATGATGGCCGCGCCCACCGAGGTGGCACGGGCCGGTGCCCCGAGCCAGATGGCTAGGGCGGCGACGATTGGCAGCAGGATGACGATTTCGAGAACGATGCTCATTCCATTCCTCCATCAGTGGCCCACAGAGGGCAGGACAAATACAACCACATAAATGACAAGCAGGACGCCCAGCCCCAACAGGAAGGTATATCCCTGCAAGTGACCGCCCTGAAGAACCCGCGCGGCAGAACCGACACGCGCGGCGAGATAAGCTGGCAGACGTGCCATGATGCCGTCCACGATGAGGTGTTCCAGACCGGCCACAATCCAGGCCACGGCATCTTGGAAAACTTTCACGATCACCGCATAGATCTCATCAATGTAAAACTTGTTGGCGAACAGCTTGATGTTCAGCGGATCCTGGTTCTTGCCACGATAAAGCACGAACCCGGCGCCGGCACCGATGATGAGCGCCACAATGGAGGCAATCATGACCGTCATGTGCGTTTCCGCATGGTTCGGTTTCATCGCTTCAAACAACCCGGCCAGAGGCACCGAGAAGACGGTCAGACCCGCCAGGATGATCAGCGGCAGGACCATGATGATGGGAGCTTCCACGGAGTGGTGCGCAGAATCGGTCCTTGGCTTGCCCATGAACACGACCACAAAAAGCCGGGTCATGTAAAAAGCAGTAAGCATGGCTGTAATGACGCCGATCCAAAAAAACGGACTGCCTCCCTTCACTTCAAAAGCGAGACCCAAAATGGCCTCCTTGCTCCAGAAACCGCTGGTGATGAAAGGCACGCCCATGAGTGCGGCCGTGCCGATGGCGAAGGTCACAAAAGTCACCGGCATGTGCTTCATCAGACCGCCCATCTTCCACATGTCCTGCTCGTGGTGGCAGGCATAGATGATGGCCCCAGAGCCCAGGAAGAGCATGGCCTTGAAGAAGGCGTGGGTGTAAAGGTGGAACATCGCCGGATGTCCCGGACCTGCCTCATGCTGATGCGTGCCCACCTGCATGGCCAGAAGGCCCACCGCCATCACCATATAACCGAGCTGGGAAAGAGTGGAATAGGCCAGCACCCGTTTGATGTCATTCTGCTGCGTGGCCATGAGCGCCGCCATCAGGGCTGTGATGCCGCCGATCCAGGCGATCACCTGCGCGGCATCCGGGGAGGCCTCAATCACAAACGAACAACGGACCAGCATGAAAACCCCGGCGGCCACCATCGTCGCTGCATGGATCAGTGCTGAAACAGGTGTCGGACCTTCCATGGCGTCCGGCAGCCACACATGCAGGGGTGCCTGTGCAGACTTGCCCACCGCGCCCATGAACAGACACAGGGCCGCCGCCATCATGAATCCAGGACTCGTCGCCGCCACATGATGAAGCGTGCCGTTGGTGAAGCTCGCCCGCAGGCCGTCAGCCCCGGCAAAGTCCACATTCCCGTGATTCACGGCAAACAGCATCAGGATGCCGATCATGAAACCAAAGTCACCAATGCGGTTGGTAAGGAATGCCTTTTTGGAGGCATCTGCTGCCGAAGCCTTTTCAAACCAATGTCCGATGAGCAGGTAGGAACTCAGGCCAACCAGCTCCCAAAAAATGAACATCATGATCAGGTTTCCCGCCAGGACGATGCCGGTCATCGAAAACATGAACAGCGATAGCGCCCCAAAGAAGCGCACCTTGCCAGCATCCTCTTTCATGTAGCCCAGCGAGAACACATGGACCAGCAGCCCGATGGAGGTCACGATGAGCATCATCCCCCGGCTCTGCTGGTCAATGAGGGCATCAATGGCGATCTTGATATTCCCTACTGTCAGGAAGGGCAGCAGCACCGGCGAAGAATCCTGGGAGTGCAACAGCGCCACGCTGATGACAAAACAAACCGCCGCTGATGCGACGGAAAGGAACACACTGGCACCTTTCAGCAGCTTGTGGCCAAGCAGAACCGTCAGTGCCGTGAAAAGCGGCAGCAGCAGCAACAGTGAGGGGAGGAGGGCGGCTTCCTGGTCGGGCATGAGCGGGAGATAGGTTTGCGCTTAGCCTTGCAGCTTGGTGACAGATTCAGTTTCGACGCTCTGCTTCACACGGTAGAGCGCCACAATGATGGCAAGGCCGACGGCCACCTCAGCGGCCGCCACGGTAATGGTGAAGAAGACCAGGGACTGCGCGGCATAATCCGGCAGACCTTCCGTGACCTGAAACCGGGAAAAAGCGACCAGCGTCAGGTTGGCGGCGCTAAGCATCATCTCCAGGCACATGTAGATGATAAGGATGTTCCGGCGCGCAATGACACCCGCCAGCCCGAGGGCAAACAGCATGCCGCTGACAACAAGATAATGGCTCAGGGTGATCATCGGACTTCCTTGGCTCCTTTCTCACGCTTGCTCAGCACCACCACACCGACGGTGCCCACCAGCAGCAACAGGCCCACCACCTGAAGGTGGAACCCGTATTGATGGAAAAGGGTGAACCCCATGAGCTTGGCATCCGGCAGGACGCCCGCTTTCAGATCGTTCGCGATGGTTGGCAGTTCGGCTGCCTCCCCGGCGGCCGCCAGGGCCAGCGGTGCGTCTTTCAACTTCACACTGCCTTTGTCAAAACTGCTGCTCACTGTGATGATTTGCAGCGCCAAAATCACCGCCAGGGTGAGGCCTGCGGCGACAGCCGGCACATTCGGCTTTTTGCCTTCTTCGGCCTTGATGTCCATCAGCATGATGATGAACAAAAACAGCACCATCACCGCTCCGGCATAGACCAGGATCTGAATCGTGCCGATGAAGTAGGCATCCAGGCTCAGGAAAAGCACGGCGAGTCCCACAAAGCTCATCGCCAGACTGAGGGCGCTCGTCACCGGATTGCGCGCCGTCACGACCATGAGGCCAAAGCCCAGGGTCAGCGCGCTGAAGAGGTAAAAGAAAATGGACGGCATGGCTCTACTTCAGTTCATTCCACTTGTTGACGAGACCGATGCGCTTGCCGCCGATCTCATAGAGCTTCTTCTTGTCATGCACCATCTCGGCCCGGGACTCACCAGTGATGGCGTAGTCTTTCCGCAGGTAAATGGCCTGCTCCGGGCAGACTTCTTCGCACATCCCGCAGTAGATGCAGCGGATCATGTCAATTTCGAACTCCTTCGGACGCTTCTCCACCTTTGCCCATGGGTCATCGCTCGGGATCTCGCCGGGGATGATCTTGATGGCCTTCGGCGGGCAGATGAATTCACAGAGCTGGCAGCTCACGCAGCGCTCACGGTCCTGCTCATCGGTGACCAGCGCAGGCGCACCGCGATAATAGGAAGGCAGGTTGGCATCCCACTTCTCCTCGGGATACTCCATGGTCACCTTTTCCTTCCCGCCGGTGATTTCCCGGAAGGTTTTCAAAGCGTGGCCCAGGGTGATTTTCAAGCCTTTGGCGAGAGTGGAAATGAACCACCTCTCATGCCAGGCAAGTTTGGGACGTTGGACGATAATGGTTGCCATCGGAGCGGGTAATTACTTCGTAAACCAAGCGATGATCGCAGCCGTCAGGATGACGTTGGCCAGTGCCAGCTCGAACATGTAAAGCCAGCCAAGCTTCATGAGCTGGTCAAAACGGAACCGTGGCAGAGACCAGCGGATCAGGATGAAGAAAAGGATGAAGACGATGATTTTGGCAAAAAACGTCCCAATGTGAAGCAGCCCAAGCCAGAAAGGGGTATTTCCCGCGACATAATCAAGCCCGAGGAGAGGCGCGAAGGGGATGCTCCAGCCGCCCAGGAACAGCGTGACCGCAATGCCGGAGCCAATGATCATCGCCGCGTACTCGCCCATGAAGAAGAGGGCAAATTTCATGGAACTGTATTCGGTGTGATAACCGGCCACCAGTTCCGTTTCGCACTCGGCCAGGTCAAAGGGCAGGCGGTTTGTCTCGGCAAACATCGCCACTGTGAAGATGCAGAAAGAAAGCAGCATCGGCACCCACAGCACCCAGCGGCTAAAATCCCCACCATTGGCCCATGGAGCACTGTCACCCCAGAGTGGCAGCAGCAGCCAGCCGTTGGCGTCCTGATCCGCAGCGATTTTGGACAGGTTCAGCTCTCCAAGAACCATCAGTACCGGGATGATGGACAGGCCCAGCGAAAGCTCATAGGAGATCATCTGCGCCGAGGAGCGGATGCTGCCCAGAAACGGATACTTCGAGTTCGAAGACCAGCCCGCGATGACGATCCCGTAAACACCCAGGGAGGCGATGGCAAAAACAAACAGCGGCCCCACGTTGAGGTCGGCAATGACGGACTTTACCGGCTGGGTGAAATTGGTGCCGATGAGCGGATTCAGGAAGCTCAGGTCCAGCTCACTGCCAAAGGGCAGCACCACGCAGGTCAGCAGTGCCGGGACCATGGTCAGCGCCGGGGCCAGCCAGTAATAAAAGGTATTCACCGACCGGGGCGTGAAATCTTCCTTCAGCAGGAACTTAAGGCCGTCTGCCAGCGGCTGCACCAGGCCGCCAATGCCGAAAATCTGGATGTCCTTCTTGAATCCGAAAAGCGTCAGCGGGATGCCCGTGCGGTTGGGACCCACACGATCCTGGATGATCGCCGAAAACCGCCGCTCCGCATACACCGAGTAGGCGACCAGGGGCAGGATGACCAAAAAGGTCAGAAAAACGATCTTCACCACGGATGTGATGAGAAAGGCTAAGTCGAAGCTGGCGAGAAGTATTGCCATGGGGCGGGACCATTATCAGGAAGGCTTTAAAAGGGGCAACCCGAATTTGTGAAAAATTTCACAAGCTCCTCCTCATACGCTCAAAAATGAGCCTCGCGCCGTCTTTTTTAGCGGCCCGCCCAAGTCCTGCGCAGGTCAAACAGATTCCTTTCTTCTTTTCATCCCACGATCAGGCACCGAAACAGAGTGCAGCCCTCTCTTGCAAACTGCTCCAGTTGCACTGAAAACTGACGCCAGCCTGACCATGTCCTACCCTGCCCCCGCCCCTGCCCGTCTTGATTTGTCCCAGCTCGGAGAGCCCGTTTATCTCGGCTCTGTGCAACATCTCTATGCCGTGCCGGACCATCCTTCTTACATCGTCTGCCAGACCACGCCCGCCGGGTCGGTCTTTGATGTGGGCAGCATTTTCAGCATCGCCGGCAATGACCTCAACCGGGCCATCTTCCGCCACGCCATGTATTCACGCCTCACCCAGCCGGCCACCTGGCGGCGTGTGCAGGACGCGCTGCTGCGCACGGACGGCCTTGGCGTCACCTGGCGCGACCAGCTCATGGACGGCCCCCTGCAGACCATGCTGGAAGGCGGAGCCCGCACCCACCACGTCGGCATGCTGGATGGTGATACGGGCGAAGTCATCGCCCAGGGCATGCCCGCCACCCCAAGCTGCTACAACATCGTCCGCCGTTTCCCCGTCATGAAGCCGCCCCAGCGGAATGTGATGGGCAATTTCGTCTTCGACTACGCTCAGTTCCACCAGAGCGACACCTACGTCATCCCGCTGGAGTACATCGTCCGTTTTGGCGTGACCAGCGGCAGCTCCGTGCTGCGCAAATACGAGGCCTTGAGCGAAAAAGAACGCCGCGCCTTTGAGCAGGAGCTCGGTCTGACCGGACCCATGCAAGCCTGGCAGATGCTGGACCGTCCCATCTACGACCTGACCAGCAAATACGAGCCGGAAGACCGCGCCGTCAGCAAACAGGAAGCTCTGCTCATGTCCGGCCTGAGCGCCCAGCATTTCACCGACACCATCAAAATGGCCCTACTCGGTGCCTGGGCTGTCCGGGACATGCTGGAGGAGATCGGCCTGCAGCTTTGGGATCTCAAATGGGAGTTTGCCGTGGACCGCGAGACCCTGCTCTTTGTGGATACCATTGATGCCGACAGCTTCCGCGCCACGAGCACCGTGCCGGTGGATGGCCGCAACCTCATCATCCATTACAACAAGCAGGCGATGCGGGATTATTACCGCCTGGTCTGTGCCGACTGGTATGCCGGCATCAATGCCGCCAAGGCCGAGGCCCAAAAGACCGGCACCGCCTTCAAGCAGGTCCTCGCCGACGGCCAGGCTGCCGGTCTCTACCCGGCCACGCCGGAAGTGGACGCCGCCTTCCTGGACCTTCAGGCCACCAAAACCGCCCTCATCAAGGACCACGTGCTCGGGGCCAAAGACGCCGCTTCCATCCGCAGCGGCCTGGTCGAAACCGGCCTGGCTGAAGCGGAGTTCTATCGCAGCAAAGGACTCCTGGATGAGCTTCTCAAGCTGAACGCCGTCTGATTAACAAAAAAGCGCCAGAGGACCTGCCCCTGGCGCTTTTTGACAAACAGCTTCTTGCTTCAGTGGCTGGTGGCTTTTTCTGAGCCCAAGCCTGTGTGGGCGCGGACGGTGAGCTCTGAAAACTTAGCCTCGGCGACGAGATCCCGAGGTGTCAGGATGGTGCCCAGATAGGCGGCCAGGAAGCCGAGGGGAATGCTGACAATGCCGGGATTTTCCAGAGGGAAAGGCGCACCCGCTTTGCCGAAGATGCCCACCGGGCTGAGCAGGATGAGGATGATGGCTGATGCCAGACCCGTAACCAGGCCCGCCACGGCACCGGTGGTATTGAACCGCTTCCAGAACACACTGAAGATGATGACCGGCAGGTTAGCGCTGGCAGCCACGGCAAAAGCCAGTCCCACCAGGAAGGCGGCATTCACGGCCGGGCCCAGGAAAATGGCGATGCCGATGCTCACCGCACCCACCACAAAGGCGGTGATGCGGGCCACCTTCACCTCGGCACCGGGGCGGTTTTCTTTGCCCGCATGGATGACGTTGGAATAAAAATCATGCGCAAACGAAGCGGAGGCGCTCATCGTCAGGCCGGCCACGACGGCGAGAATTGTCGCAAAGGCCACGGCGCTGATGAAGGCGAAGAAAAGCTCACCCCCCAGCTCCTGGGCCAGGATCGGAGCGACCATGTTCGGATTTGGAGCACCGCTTTCGGTCAGGATGAGCGCTTTTTTCAGGATGGTGGCGGCACCAAAACCAAAGAAAGTGGTCATGATGTAGAACACGCCAATGATGGCCATGGCCCACACGACACTGGAGCGGGCGGTCTTGGCATCCGGCACCGTATAAAATCGCACCAGGATGTGCGGCAGCCCGGCGGTGCCGAGTACAAGCCCCAAGCCCAGAGAGACCAGGTCTAGCGGCCCCCAGGGACCGGCCACCGCGATGCCAAACTTCAGACCCGGCTCCATGAGGTTTTTCGGCTCTGCCGTGCCCGCGTAGTCGGCTTTTGAAACGGCATCAAAGAAACCGGCGAGGCTGAAATCATGGAACTGGAGGACCAGGTAGCTCAGCAAGATGGCCCCGGCCATCAGCAGCAGCGCCTTGATGATCTGCACCCACGTCGTCGCCAGCATACCACCAAAGACCACATAGACCAGCATGAGCACACCCACGCCGATGACCGCCGGGGCGAAGGGCAGCCCGATGAGACGCTCAATGATCACCCCGGCGCCCACCATCTGGGCGATCATGTAAAAGGTGGAGACTGTCAGCGTGCTCAGCGAGGCCATGGCCCGCACAGGGCGCGGATTCAGGCGATAGGCCAGCAGGTCCGCCATGGTGTACTTGCCCGCATTTCTCAGTGGCTCCGCCACGATGAGCAGCACGGTGATGTAAGCCACCAGGAAGCCCACGGAGTACATGAATCCATCGTAACCGTAGAAGCAGATCATCCCGGAGATCCCCAGGAAGGAGGCGGCGCTCATGTAATCCCCGGCCACGGCCAAGCCGTTTTGCCAGCCGGTGATACTACGACCGGCGGCGAAATAGGCGCTGGCACCGGTGTTGCGCTTGGCGGCCCAGAATGTGATCAACAACGTGAGCGCCACGAAGGCGATGAACATGATGAGAGAGATGGTCATGCGGAAAAGTCAGGAAAAGGTCGGGTTGATTGCAAAAATACGGAGCATTTACTTCGCGTCGGCGATAACCGCCGCCGCTTCACGGTCCCAGCGCGAGGCGACGCGCACATACACAAAGGCCATGATCCAGGCCATGAAGAACTGCGACAGCGCGAACAGGTAGGCGATGTTCACCTCCCCGAAGACCTTCTTTTTCATCAGTTCAGGCGCATAGCCCACGAGGATGGGCAGCGCCAGGTAATAGGCCATGAAGAAGACCGTCGCCTTGATGATGAAGCTCGCCTTCCGGCTCAGCAAAGCCTTGAATTCAGGCTTCGCCTCCAGCCGGTCCCATTCTACAGTTGCTTTATTTTTTTCCATGATGGCGCGGAGCGTACGGAGCGTGGCCGGAAATGGCAAGAGAGGAAATCATCAAGTTCTCATCCGCATAAAATCATGTCGTAAAGCACGGACATTCACGTTAGGTATCGTCAGCCCTTCGAATTATGACCCGCCGCCATCTGCTTCCCGTCCTCAGTTCCCTCTTTCTCACCTGTACCGCGCCTGCCGCAGAGAACGTCCCCGCTGAAGTTTACGAATTGCGCATTTACACCACCAACGAAGGCAAGCTGGATGCCCTTCAGGCCCGCTTCCGCGACCATACCTGCCGCCTTTTTGAAAAACACGGCATCACCAACGTCGGTTACTGGGTGCCCATCGCCAAAGAGGACGGAGCAGACAACACCCTCATCTACATCCTGAAGCACAAAAGCATCGAGGGAGCCAAAGCCTCTTTCGCCGCATTCGGCAAAGACCCCGAGTGGCAGGCGGCCCGCAAAGCCAGCGAGGAAGGCGGAAAAATCCTGGCCCGTGCGCCTGAATCTTATTTCCTCTCCACCACTGACTATTCACCACCCGTCCCTTGCGGTGCCAGCACCGGCGAGCGTGTTTTTGAGATGCGTACCTACACCACCCATCCGGGCAAGCTCCCCGCCCTGCATGACCGTTTCAAAAATCACACCATGAAGCTCTTCAGCAAACATGGCATGTGTCACGTCGCTTACTGGACCCCCGCCGAAGGCCAGCCGGATGCAGACATCAAGCTCATCTACATCCTTTCCCATGCCAGCCACGAGGCCGGGCTCGCCTCCTTCACCGCCTTCCGCGCCGATCCGGACTGGATCACCGCCAAGGGCATCAGCGAAAAAGAAGGCTCACTCACCGTCCCTCAACCGGAGGGAGTCAAAAGCATCTACATGCGTGCTACAGACTACTCACCTTTGCGATGAAGCTCCTGTACGGTTTTTTTCAGAAAATTTCTTGATCCACGTCGCACCATAATTATTACATAAGAATGGCTCCTGCCAATCTTATGAACTCTACCCTGCGACTGCTGCTGTCTGGCCTCGTTTTATCCAGCCTCCCGGCATGCAATAAAAATGCTGCCGTCAAGCAGGAGAATGCTGAAATCATGCAGCGCGTCGCCGATATTCAGACCCAGATCAGGCAGATCGAAGCCGAAACCGTCGCCTTGAATCCGCTGGGCCAGTACAACATCACCCAGGCCGCGCATCTGGAGGGCTATAAAAGCCAGATCGAAGTCTCCAAGGTCCGCGTCCAGACTCTTCGTGAGGAGCTGGAGGAGACATTACAAGAACTCGACCAGGCCCAGCTTGAATTCAACAGTTACAAGGACAAGCACAGAACGCTGTAAGTTTTATCCCCGAGTATGGACGCTAAAATTATTGGTTACATCGCCGCCCTTTTCATGGCCATTGGCCTGACGTATTTCATTCATGAGTCCGTGTCTGCTGACGCTTCCAACAAAAGCCTGGTGGAAGCCCGGCAGTTCGAGGCCACGCTACAGGACCAGTTGAGGTATCACCTGGCGCAACTGGATGTGCGTAAAGAGGCGGCAGCCCTGATCGCCGCCAACTCACATCTCAAGGAGGAGATGAGCAAACTGCAGGCTGAAATTGACAAGACCCGGCAGGCCGTCACCCAGACCAAAAAGGACTTTGAACGCTATGTGATCAACAAACGGCAGGATACCGTCGGTGCCGAGCTGGGGGATTTGCCGTTATCCAATGGCACCCTGCTCAAGGGCGTCCGCATTCAAAAAATCGAAGGCACTTTCACCACCGTCATCCACTCCCAAGGCATTACCCGGCTGGCCGCCGATCTTCTTCCAGAAAAATTGCAGGACCGCTTCCGTTTCGGCCTTCCCTCTGACAATGTGCCGGCCAGCACGCCCCAGAAGGAATTTCCAGCCGTTGCAGCTGTTGATCCCAAAAGTGTGGCCATCAAAAGCGCACGCAGCAACCTGGAACAATTGCAAAAACAGCTTCCCAACATCCAGGCTGAGTTCTATAAAGCCGAATCGGAAGCCAACGGCGGCAGTTCGCCAACCAAACGGTTCTACGCCAAAAAGCGTGTGGACGAGATCGCCCAGCAGATCGGGGCCATGAAGCGCAGAATCTCTGATGCTGAGGCCCATCTCGCCCAGCTGGAAAACAGCAAATAAACCGTCTTCATATTACTCAGCCACCTGCCCACCTGCCAGGACATGGCGGCCCCCGAGCCCTTCTGCATTTCTCGCAGCCATGCGGCTGGCGAACCCGGCACACTTTTCCAGGGACCACTGCTGCAACCAGCCATGGAGGAAGGCCCCATGAAAAACGTCTCCGCATCCCGTGGTATCCACGAGCGGAGAGGCCGCAAATGCTGGCTGGTGAAAGGCCTCCCCGTCACTGCTGCGGACATGACAGCCACGCACCCCGTCCGTCAGCACAACAAGCTTTGCGGGCGGCGCCAGGAGCTGCTGCATCATCCCCTCCAGGTTGACCGTGCCGCAAAAGCAGCGCGCAAATTCCAGCGACAGGATGCGTATCTCGCTGGCAATTACCAGGTCACGAATCTCCTCACGGTACCGTCCCGCGCCACCATCAAAGGAGACCGCGACTCCAGCTTCCCGGGCCGCCTTTACGGCTTTCCGGGCTGCCTGTTCATGGCGGCCGTTGAGATGTAAAAGACGCGCGTTCCGGATCAGGCTCACCTGCTCCTCATCCAGGTGCAGTTCACCCGCCGTGGACGGCAGATAGTGAATCTGCCTGGCTCCGTCCCCTCCCCGCACTAATATCACTGCCCGCGCCGATCTTGCGCCCGGTACGAGACGCATCCCCTGCGTGGACACACCGGCCATGCCCAGGCCTTGAAGGATGGAGTTTCCCTCAAGGTCATCACCCACATTGTCCATCAGCACCGCTGAATTTCCCAAAGCCGCCATAACACAAAGGGCGGTGGCCACAGGACCACCACCCATTTGTACATACGCCAAGGCTGGCGCGACGATTTCCAGATCACTGAAATCTGCAACCGCCCACAAATCATCCAATGTCGCCGCACCAATCCCCACCACATCCGCTCCAGAAAGAAGAACAGCGGAAGGAAAGGTCACGCAGCGCGGCAAAGATGACCGGAGCGCCGCTTACAGCCCTGCGCCGCCGCTCTTGGCAATGAAGTTCAAGGCCAGTACAGCGACCGATAGAAGGAAAACAACCCAGGCGAGAATCATAAAATGGAATTTGGAAAACTTGGAACGGAATGACGGATGAAACCCTGAATGCCTTTACTGCGGCAGAGTAGGCAGTTGGGAACCAAAGTTATTGGCCCAGGAACCATCCGGGTTTTGAACTTCCCAGGAGGCCTTCACCACAGGCGGGACCATGATTGGCGACTCCGCGCTAGCGGAGACACGGTCGCTGCCAAACATCTGCACAAAGAGCAGCACCGCTGAGAACAGCAGACAGACCACGGAGAGAGGCATCAGGCCTTCTTCCGGATCTTTTTCTTCGTAAAACTGCTGAGAATCCGAAGCGGCTGTCCTTTTGATCGGCGCACTCGGAGGAGCGGAGACGCTCGGACGGGCCATCGGCTGGGTCTGCTGCAGCTTGACCGTGGCCTTGGGCAGTGCACCCGTGCCAGCAGCCAGAGGAGCGGTTCCTGCGCCCGGAGCTCCGGGAGCTCTCGGTGCGCTCACGCCGGGGCGGGCAGGCATCGGTCCAGGTTTGCCCAGAGGAGCTGTGGTCGCTCCCGTTTCCATACGGGGAGCCGCCGGTGCGCCAGGCACTTGCGGGGCGGCTGGCGCTCCAGGTGCCTGGGGTGCCGTCGGACGGGGAGCAGAAGGCGGTACGGGGGCTCCAGGCACACCCGGGGGACGAGGAGCTGCCATCGGGACGGTTGCCGCAGGGGGTGCGCCCAGTGGACGTGCGGGTGGCGGCACTGGCCGTGGCATGGCCGCAGGAGGTGCGCTGGGCGCAGGTGCTGCCACGACAGGAATCGCAGAAGTGGTTTTGCGCGACACGGCCACAGGCGCAGGTGGCAGTTTCACCGGTGCGGTTGCTGATTTTGCAGCAGGCGGCGGCAGGGGCGCGGAAGGAAGCTGGATGGGGGCGGTCGAACGTTTCGGACGCAGATCAGGAGCAGGCAGCCCGGAAGGTGAAGGCAGTCCCGAGGGTGCCGGAGGCACCGGTGAGGTGGCTTCACGCGGCTGGGTGGCCCCCGCTCCGGGGCGCGCGCGCAGGGTAATGCGCACGGTTTCCTTTTTCAGGGGCACCGCAGCAGTCTTCGGGGTGCTGGGCGGCGGCGGGGTCGGCGTGTTTTCGGATTCGCTCATGATGAAAGGAGAAACTGCAAATATTACAGATTTATGTATTTAGCGGGGACGCGCCTTTTGCGTCAATGCCATTTCTTCAGACAGGACGGAAAAGAGCCTTAAATTTGCAAATCAGACGAATTTCTTCAGCCGCTGCGCCACATCCGCCTCCAGCCGCCGCACATAGCCCAGTGTGTATTCCTCCACATCAATCTGGTCATCTTCCACAAGAGGGGTCAGATCCATGGCAAAGGTCAGCAGGCTCGTCTTGTCCGTCGTGTGGGAGTCAAAGTACGTCGCATTGGCATGGCGCAGGCCTTCTTCGGCCAGGTCGTAGCGCTTGCCACCGCTGATCTGGCTGTCAAACACCCCCAGCAGCGGCCGCAGCAGATGCGGATATTTGTCCACCCACAGCATGGCCTTGTCCTCATGGAGCAGCCAGTCCAGCTTCCGCCACACTTCACAACCGTACACTTTTTTGGGTCTCATCTCCACTGGCAGCGCGCGCATCGCCTCCAGGCAGCGCAAAAAAGTGGCCACATGGGTGTCATGCCGGTCGCAGGGATTGTGTACATAGAGCACCTGAGGCTGGCAGTGCTCCAAAATGAACTTCAGATCCTCCAGCACCGGCCCATACTGCTTCAGCTTCAAGTCCTCGCTCGGATAGCCAAGCTGCGCCATGAAACTGTATTCTCCCACAAAGGCCGCCTTGCGCTGCTCCACCAGCCGCACCTTCTGCATCTCCTCATCGGTGTACTCCGCATAGGGCCCTTTGCGCGGGCTGCCGGATCCATCGGTGACCACCACGCCGCCGAACCACTGGTTCGCACTGTGAAAGCACTCCGTGATGCCCTGATAGGCGGCGATTTCCAAATCGTCCTGGTGGGAGACGATGCCCAGGTGCGTCACCCGGCGCAGCGCTGTCCAGGGATCCGTGTGGTCGGGAATAAAAACGTCGTGTTTAGGATGGCGGAAGGTCACCCGCCTCTTAAAGCGCAGACTCCGGCAGGATGCAATGCAGTCCTCACAGACAATTCTGCAACCATTGGCAAGGAGCGTGGTTGATAGCCGTCATGACTGCCGTTAGCGTCATGCGCCTGTTGCCCACCCTAGTCATGCCGGATCCGGAATGGCCCGCCTCCCCTGCCCCCATCGCCGCCCATGGGGCCGCTGAAGATGCATTTTCCGATGACGAGGAAAATGTACGCCTCATGCTGCGCATACGCGATGGCGACGTGGCCGCCTTTGAGCGCCTGGTGGAGCTGCATCAGCACATGGTCATCGGCACCGCCTGCCGCATGCTCGGCAACCAGGAGGATGCCCACGACATCGCCCAGCAGGTTTTTCTGCGCATCTGGAAAAGCGCGCCGAGGTACGAGCCCACGGCCAAGTTCACCACCTGGCTCTTCACCATCCTGCGGAACCTCGTCTTCAATGAGACCCGCCGCCGCTCCCGCCGCAAAGAAGTGCCGCTGGAGCCGGAGGAAGACGACCAGGCCCCCCGCCAGTACGCCGACCACACCGCGCCCGCCGCCGACCAGCTCACCCAGCAGGATGAGCTGGAGCAGGCGCTGGACAAAGCCATCGCCGCGCTGCCGGAAAAACAGCGCCTCGCCGTGGTGCTGCGCCGCCACGAAGAGCTGCCCTACGAGCAGATCTGCGAGATCCTGGACATGTCCCTCCCTGCGGTGAAGAGCCTGCTTTTCAGGGCCAGGACGGAACTGCGAAAACACCTGGCGTCTTATTTGGGCGAGGAGGCTTGAGTGGGAGTGTGGAGGTTCTTCGTGTCCCTTTTAAACCTCCATGTTTCCATGACAAATGAAGCTAAAGTGTGCGCGGCATTCACAGCAAAGCGGGCATGGCGGGGAGAGATTCGATAAGCGCCTTTTTCTCTGCCATGTGCACTACCTGCATGAGTTCTAAACGCGGCTATTCCCTCAACAATGCTGAAGAGACCAGAGAGAATCCGTTTCAAGTCATTGTCGTGCAATTGATCTGGCGATAGACCGATGTGTTTTGCAGTCACACTCCAAAGCGGTGATAGAGTTTTATTTGTTGGCCAAACCAGGGACTCTTCTTCGATGTACGCTTTGCACAGTGACTCCAGCAAACTACAAGCAGCTGTTACAGCAGCAGGCGGGTCTCGCTCCACCGCATTGAGTGCTCTTCCGATCTCAACATCAATCTCGGCGAAATTGCCCTCTCTGATGTGCTCAATCAGTGTTTTGGAAGCAGCTCCGATCCCAGGATCAATGAGCTTGCCTCCCTTGGCGTATGACATGCCATAGTCTGCCAAAAATTGCATCAGACGCGCCTTCTCCTTCGCCTTCTCTTCTTCTGTGTGGAGCTTGCGCGTAAAGTCGCACTCCATGAACTCTTCCAAAATTTTCCCGAGAATGACAATCGTGGCTCCGGGATCACGTTCGTTCTCCTGCAAAAGCCAACGAGTGATTTCACTCTCGCAGTTCGGGTTGCCTTCTGGCGGATCGGTTTTTGCCCCCGCTCCACAAAGTAGAGCATGAATTTCACGGTGACTGTAATAATAGCGCCCCAGGATGTTGCCCACCACTCGGGCCAGCGCGTGAGGAATACCTTGTTGCATTTGAGACAATGCGTGACTCAAAACTCAAAACAAGCTCCAGAACGTAATAAAGATTCAGTGCAGCTAATATAGCTTTGCCAATTTTTTGCTGAGAACTAAAAATTCGCCAGCAAACCTCTCTCTTACAGTAAGAGAGTGGCGACCCCTACGAGAATCGAACTCGTGTCGCATCCGTGAAAGGGATGTGTCCTAACCGCTAGACGAAGGGGTCATGCTCAGTTTGAGCGGGCCGTTATAGTGGCGGAGAATCCCATCCTCGCAAGCAGAAATTTGTCTTTTTCTGAACTTCTTTTTTCCGGCTCTTCAACTCCGCCTTTTCAACCCGGCGACAATGAAACACACTCTTTGTTAGGCGGGTTTCACATTGATCTCATGAATGCTGTGAGCCGGACGGCAGCCGTCTAGCCGTCCGAAGACAGGGGCTGAATGGAACCTCCCATGAGCACGGCTTCGATGCGGTAGCCGTCGGGGTCTATGACGAACGCGGCGAAATAGTCCGGGCCGTATTCCGGATGCAGGCCGGCGCCCCCATTGTCCCTGCCGCCGTGAGCGAGTGCAGCCCGGTGAAAGGACAGGACCTCACTCTGGGAAGAGGCTGTGAAGGCGACATGAAAGCCATCGCCAGGCACTCCGGTATGGGCAGGCCGGTGCTTGAGTGCGAAGAGGTCTTTCCCTTCCTCCAAACCGTAGCCGATGAAGGTCGCATCTGCCCAGACACGCCGGTAACCAAGCGTGGCAAGCACGGCGTCATAGAACGCTGCGGAACGGCCCAAATCGGTAACGGCAAAGGAGAGATGGTGGAGCATGACGGTGCGGTTGAACGGTGTTGTCGGCGTGGATGGTGCCATTACCGCAGGTGCCATGCATCACCGGAGGGGTGCGTTGAAGACACGTACTTCTAGCCGCCCAGACGGAAGCCCTTTCGGGACTTGCCCATCTTGGGCATTTTGCCGCCGGGGAACATGCCTTTGGGAAGCTGCGGCATCCCGCCTGCGCCCATGCCTCCTATGCCACCGCCGCCACCGAAAAGACCGCCGGCCATCTGCGCCATGGCGCCTTTGTTTTTCATGAGGCCGCGCATCATTTCAAACTGCTTCAAGAGCTGGTTGATCTCCACCACGGGCCGTCCGGAGCCTTTGGAAATGCGCTTGCGGCGGCTGCCGTTGATGATGTCCGGCTTGGACCGCTCCTTGGGCGTCATGGAAAGGATGATCGCCTCCACATGCTTCATTTTATTGTCATCCACCCCTGGCATGCCTTTCAGCTTGTTCATACCTGGGATCATGCCCAGCAGGCCTTCCAGCGGCCCAAGCTTTTTCATGAAGCGCAGTTGCTTGAGGAAGTCGGTGAAGTCGAACTTGTTCTCCTCCATGCGGCGCATCATGCCCATGGCCTCTTTTTCATCGATCTCCTCCGCCGCTTTCTCCACCAGGCTCACCACATCGCCCATGCCGAGGATGCGCTGGGCCATGCGGTCCGGGTGGAAGACCTCTAGCTGGTCCACCTTTTCACCCGTGCCGATAAACTTCACCGGACAGCCTGTGACCTGGCGCATGGAAAGCAGCGCACCGCCACGGGCATCGCCGTCCAGCTTGGTCATGACCAGGCCGGTGATGGTCACGGTTTCATGGAAGCGGGATGCCACCGCCACGGCCTGCTGACCGGTGGCCGCATCCGCCACCAGGAGCGTCTCCTGCGGCTGCACGAGGTCGCGGACTTTTTTCAGCTCGCTCAGCAGCGCCTCATCCACTTCCTGGCGACCGGCGGTGTCAAAGATGGCCACGCCGGGCCCCTGCTGCTCAACCCAGGCCAGCGCGGCGCGGGTCGCCCGTACCACATCCGTCTCGCCTGCCGCAGGAATGCAGACTGGCACATTCAATTGCTGCCCCAGCACCTGGAGCTGCGTCACGGCGGCCGGGCGGTAAAGGTCCAGCGCGACCAGCAGCGGGCGCTTGCCCTGCTTCTTGAGCCAGTTGGCCAGCTTGGCGGAAGTGGTGGTCTTCCCTGCTCCGTTCAGACCCACCATCAGGATGCGTGAGGAATGAGCCAGCTCCAGTCCTGCCGCTCCGTCGCCCAGAATTTTGACCAGCTCATCGTGGAAAATTTTGACGATCTGCTGCCCAGGCGTGACCGTCCTCAAGACTTCCTCGCCGAGCGCGCGCGTCTTCACCGCCTCGATCAGGTCCTTGGTGACCTTGAAATCCACGTCAGCCTCCAACAGCGCCATGCGGATCTCACGCATCGCATCGGTCACATTGGATTCGCTGATCTTGCCCAGTCCGCGCAGCTTGCGGAAGGCATCTTCGAGTTTGTCGGTAAGGGCGGAAAACATGGAAAGAATTTAACCTGGATTCATCGGCGCATCCCCCTGCCGTCGCAAGCAGGGATTCAGCCCTGATGTCAACTCCCCTGAATTCGGGATACCTAGACGGCCGCGTGAAAAAGGAGGTTGCCTTGGATCAAAAACGGATATTGATACAATTGGCACTTAATCTCCTATCCATATGAAAACATCTATACTCTGCCTCCTAGCCTCTTTTACTCTCACGGCTTTTGCCGCAGACGGACCCGAAGTGCGCAATGGCGACTTTGAAAAAGGGAAGCAGTTTTGGAGGGGGGACGGCAAGGTGGTCACCCTGCCCAATGGTGGCAAGGCCTGCCAGTTGGAGACCTCCCAACGGTACAGCGATGAACTCACCCAGGAAGTGGACTTCGGTAAAGTTACCGCGGTCGAAGTCACTTGGAAAATGAGAAGCATTGGCTATGAAGGCAACGGGCTCAAGGTCTCCTTCAAACGCCCTTCAGGAGGTTTCACTTTTTTCACCTACAAAACGGAAAACGGCGATTCATGGAAGGAAATGAAGATGACATTTAACCGCTCCACTCGTGATGAAAAACAGGTACTCGCTTTCAGTCCGTATCTGGGCAAAGGCAGCATCCAGATAGACGATGTGAAGATCACCACCGGCAGCGGCGGTTCTCCGAATCTGCAATAAGGCTCCGTTTCTGGCTGCACGTCAGAAGACCGCGCCTTATCGCAGCATCGTCAGCAGTTCCCGCATCCTCAGCTCGATGTTCAGCAGGCTGGCCTGCACCATCGCCAGCCAGCCCAGGTCCGTGCCCGGGTTGGCGTGCTGGATCATCTTGTCCGTGGCATTCAGGGCAGCGGCAAACAAGGGCAGTGACTGCTCCAGATCCACCACCAGGAAATGCCAGTGGGCGTTTTTGGATTCTGAAAACTGCCGCAGGACATGCACCAGGTGCGCCGTCAGGTCCGCCACAGTGGACAGCAGATGCATCACCGCCGGACGGGTCCTCACCTCCTCATTAAAGACCAGCAGGTGCTCAAACCTTCGCAGTTCCTCCGCGAGGGCCTGGGAGCGTTTGGCCGGATTGGGCAGGTTGGACTTGCGCTCGTTTCCAGGATGGGATGAGAACAGGCTTTCTTCCAGACTGGCAAAGGGATCTCCGCTGCTGAGGTCATGCGGCTCAAAGGGGTCCGGCATGCCGGGGGCATGCAGGGCATTCGCCTTGTCCTGGGTGCCGCGCTGGTTCAGCAAAAAGTGCTTCCGGCGCGCCCGTGCCTGGCGCAGCAGCGTGGCCTCCTCCTCCCCGCTCATCTGCCAACGCGGCGCGCTGACCCGCATCTGCAAATGCCAGGACTGGATGAGCACGCGCTGGCTTTGCTGGTTGAACCACTCCAGGAACAGCAGGTTTTTCAGCCCCTGGGGCTCCGGCAGTACAATATCGCCTGAGCTGCGCCGCCGGGGCAGCTTGGCCACCCGGTAGGAGGCGGTCATGACGCCGCTAAAGCCAAACTGCTGCGGGGAGAGCCAGGCCACCTCGTCCATGTCCCCATGCGGCAGCGGATTGTGCAGGTCCACCCGGCAACCGGCGATGTCCCGGAGGAAATTTCCCACCATCTCCACCCGCACCGGCTGCTTGGACCCTGCCACATGCAGCATCCCCGTCACCAGACCAGGCACTTCATTGGAGAGATAACCTCCGAGGAGGGAAGATTCGAGGCAAAGGATCATCAGTTACCAGATAAACTAGAATCAGATGCCCATCCGGGCAAGAGCGATTCATGATGCACAAGGGAGATTTAACAAGGAGCGGCACTTGCCAAGTGCCGGTTGGCTTCACCAGAATCCCTCCGATAGAACTCACCCGCCGCCACAGTTACCTCCCCACTCCCATGTCCGCCCGCTTCTTCTGGCTCAGCCTTGCCAGCATCACTGCCGCTTATCTGCTGTTCTGGTTCCTGCTCATCGCCTCCACAGCCACCTACAGCACGCCGGAGGCCTGGATGTCCACCCTGATGAAGCCGGAGATCCGCTATGCCACCATGCTCAGCCTCATCACCTGCACGGTCGCTGCGGGCTTCGCCCTGCTCATTGCCATCCCCATCGGCTATCTCATGGCCCGCCGTCAGTTTCGCGGCAAGTCCCTGCTGGATGCCGCGCTGGACATCCCCATTGTCCTGCCGCCCATGGTCATCGGCCTCTGCCTGCTCATCTTTTTTCAAACCCAGATCGGCCGGATCATCGAAGGCGGCATCGAAAGAGGCGACTGGATTTATCTTCTGAAAAAGGTGGATGCCCAGGGCAATGACCTCGGTTCGTGGAGGTTCAAGGCCCCCTTCTCCATCCCGGCCACGATGCAGTTCACCTACACCGTGGCGGGTGTCATTCTCGCCCAGTTCGTCGTCGCTGCCGCCTTCGCCATCCGCACGGTTCGCGGCACCTTTGACCACCTTTCCGCCCGGCCTGAGGATGTGGCGCTCACTCTCGGTGCCACGCGCCTCCAGGCCCTGTGGCACATCGCCCTGCCGAGCGCCCGGCGCGGCCTCGTCGCCGCCTTTTGCATCGCCTGGGCCCGCAGCCTGGGGGAGTTTGGCCCCATCCTTGTTTTTGCCGGAGCCACGCGCAACCGCACCGAGGTCCTGCCCACCACCGTCTGGCTGGAGCTGAGCGTGGGCAATCTGGAGTCCGCCGTCGCTGTCAGCCTGGTCATGATCCTCATTGCCATCGCCGTGCTCCTCGTCGTCCGCGCGAGTGGTGAGCGGGTATAGACAGCCCGGAGGCCGCTTCGCCAAATCATTCGCTCCAGTTTAGCGGGATCATTCGATATCCGTCCTTTCTGCTTGCTACATTTCGATATTTGTCGAATCATCAAACAAATTACCTTAGCCTGCATGAACAGCCTTTTCAAAGCACTCAACGATCCCACCCGTCGGCAGATCCTGGAGCTTCTCCGTGTCCAGTCCCTCACTGCGGGCGAGATCGCCGACAGCTGCCAGGTGGGCAAACCGACCGTCTCTCACCACCTGGACATTCTGCGCCAGGCTGAGCTGATCGAGGAAGAGCGGCAGGGGCAGTTCCGCCGCTACCATCTCAACACGAGCGTCGTCGAAGACGTGATGGTCTGGCTCAGCGGCCTCGTCGAAGCCCCGAAACCTGCGGCCAAAAAAGCCGCCGTCGCCCTGAAGAGGCTCAAGCCCCGCACCTCCCCATGAAAACCCAAATCAGCGCCTTCATCCGCCGTGAGTGGCTGCAATTGCTCCTCATCGCCTTCCCTTTGCTGGCTGCGCTCGCTGCCATGCCCTTCGCCGCCGACCGCGTCCCCATGCAGTGGAATCTCCAGGGCCAGGTCAACTGGTATGCCCCCAAGTCCTGGGGCCTGCTCATCCTCCCGCTCACCACCCTGCTCACGATAGCCCTGGTGCTCTTCCTGGAGCGCCGGGACCCCTCCCGCCTGCGCAACGCCGACGGCCAGCTCACCGCCCACGGCAAAGCCACCCGCATGATCCGCCTGGGCATCACCCTGCTGCTGGGGGCCGTTACCCTGGTCCAGATCTCCGCCTCCCTGGGCCATGCGCCGGATGTCAGCCGCTGGGTGGTCACATCCGTGGCGCTGCTCTTTGCCTTCATGGGCAACCTTTTCGGCAAGCTGAAGCCCAACCGCTACGTCGGCATCCGCGTGCCCTGGACGCTGAATTCCGAGCATGTCTGGCGGCAGACGCACCGGGTGGCTGGCAGGGTCTGGAGCACCAGCAGCCTCATCGTGGCCGCCATGTCCTGGCTCCTGCCCCTGCATCTCATCCACACCCGCCTTACCCTGATGTGGCTGTTTTTCCTCATCGTCGTCCCCTTGTTCGTTGCCTGGAATGAAGCCCGCAAGGAACGCCTGTCGCTCATCAAATAGCCGCGTGGTGCCGCAATCCCTCAGCCCCCCCGCTTCAGCAGATGCGGCATCTTGCTCTGGATCTTCTCTTGCTCCTCCAGATGCAGCCGCTCCTCCTTGGACATGGACTCACTCTTTATCCGGTCCTGATAGGAGGCGCCCCAGAGAAAAAAGCCCACGTCGGCCACAAGAAACAACATGGCGACAATGATGCCGTATCGTTTCAAATTCTCATCAATCCGCTTGTTCCGGTTCACGGAGAAATCCTCCGCCCGGCAGAACTTCGACTGATACAGCCGCCGCCACTGCCTGGGTTCCCGCGCCACTACAAACGACCACACAAACAGGGCCGTCAGGATGATGCAGATGATCTGGTAGATTAAGGGGAAGCGCTCGTCCATACACTGGGAGATAACGGGTGCATCCGTTATAACGCCCAGCAATGAACCGCAATAAAGGAAAACTTTATGCCAACATGAAACGGTCCGATGCCGGGCCTTGGGTACCGAGGCTCACCTTCGCCTTGCCATTGGCTGCCAGATGCCCCGCCATGTGCCAGGCATCCTCCGCATCAATCCCCAGCTTTGCCGCAATCTCGTCCGCCGTGGCCCCGTCTCCGGAGCCGGGCAGCGCGCCCAGCACCTGGCCCATCTGCTTCAGGAAATCTGTGGCTGCCTTTTTTCCGGCCTCCACGCCTGGCTGGTGATAGGCATTCACATTCACCAGCGTGGCGTAAAAGCCCACGGCGCGCTCAAACAGGCCCACCAGCATACCCAGGCTGAAGGCATTCACTTCGCCTATGCTCAGCGTGATGGATTCCCGCCCCTTGTCCGCCAGGGCGGTGCGTGTGCCGCGCAGGAAACCCTGCAGGTAATCCCCGCTGGTGTAGCCCGGCTCCACCTCAAAACCGGCGGTGTCCCGTGCCTTCGCCACCTGGATGAAGATGGCAAAAAAATTGTTCACGCCATCGCGAAGCTGCTGCACATAGGCATGCTGGTCCGTGGAACCTTTGTTGCCATACACGGCAATGCCCTGGTTAACCACGGCACCATCCAGATCATGCTCCTTGCCAAGGGATTCCATGACAAGCTGCTGGAGGTATTTGCTGAAAAGCACCAGCCGGTCCTTGTAGGGCAGCACCACCATGTCCTTGGCCCCTTTGCCCTTGCCCGCGCTGTACCACATCAGCGCCATCAGCATGGCCGCATTTTCCTTCGCAGGCCGGGACCGCGTCTCCGCATCCATCGCCGCCGCGCCAGCCAGGAACTGCCGCACATCCACCCCTTGCAGCGCCGCCGCCAGGGTGCCCACCGCGCTCATCACGCTGGTTCGGCCGCCCACCCAGTCCCACATCGGAAAGCGCGCCAGCCAGCCCTGAGCCACCGCCAGCTTGTCCAGCTCGCTGTCCAGGCCCGTCACCGCCACGGCGTGTTTGGCAAAGTCTGCGCCCTGCGCTTCATAGGCCGCCTTGGCCTCCAGCATGCCGTTGCGAGTCTCCTTGGTCCCGCCGGATTTCGAAATCACCAGCGTCAATGTCGTGGTGATCTCCGCGCCGATCTGTGCCACCACGCGGTCCATGCCGTCCGGGTCCGTGTTGTCAAAAAAATCAATCGCCATGGGCGGATTCGCCGGCGTAATCGCCTGCGCCACCAGTTGCGGTCCCAGGGCCGATCCGCCGATGCCCACCACCAGCACCCGCGTGAATTTCTGCCCATTCGCCGCCAGCACCTTGCCCGCATGCACCTCCGCAGCGAAGTTCAGCGTCGCCTCCAGCGTCTCATCAATCTCCGCCTTCAACTCGCCCGTGGGTGCCAGGCTGGAATCCCGCAACCAGTAGTGCCCCACCATGCGCCCCTCGTCCGGATTCGCTATCGCGCCCGCCTCCAGTTCCTTCATCGCCGCGAAGGCCTTTTCAATGGACGCCCCTTGCTGCTCAAAAAGCTCCTCCTCAAAAGCCATCCGGCTGATGTCCATGGAGAAATCAATCTCAGGATAACGGACAAAAAACTTCTGAAACCGGTCCCAGTGGCTGTGTGTGCTGCTCATGCGTCCCTATGGAGCATCTCCCCCGCCAACGCGCAACTGTGATGTGAGGGGGCGGACCATGAAAAGGATGCATGGAGAGGATGAATTCAAACCCATCCTCCTTCATTGACCTGGAGCTTGCGATTTTATAGCAATGCGAAAACGCTGCGGCCAAAGGATGAAAGCCGCCGTGGCCAGGGCCAGGTAGTAGTGCGGCATCTCGATGCGCCCCTGCCCTGCCGGAGTGTAGGCAATGATGGCAAACAGGAGGTATCCCGCCCGCCCGCCCAGCATGATGCTGCGCACCACCAGCGCCCCCAGGGTGCCCACAAACAGCAGCACACCCGGAATGCCCAGCTCCAGCCACAGGGACACGTATTCATTGTGCGGTGCCCAGATCACCCCGGAGACTCCGGTCCCATGGCCGAACAAAGGTTTCTGCATCACGCCTTCCCAGCCATCGGCCAGATCCTTGGCCCGCTCAGGGGACTTCAGCTTTTCAAAGTCCAGTTCATAAATGGCCTGCAGGCGTTCCGAGGTGTTTTTGTCCTTCGTCACCCCCTGCTGGGTCTGGCTTTGCAAAACTGCAAACCCCACCCCCGCCGCCGGAATGGCGATGGCCGCCATGACAATCAAAAACGGCAGATTGCGGCGCGCATTCTGCAGCAGATAGGCCCCGGACATCAGCACCAGGACCACAAAGCCGCTGCGCCCAAAGGTCAGCGCCACGCCCACAAAGGCCACGGCGATGAGGATGCAGTTCACCTTGAAACTCCGGCACAGGGCAAAGCAGATGCCCAGCATCTCACAAAGGAGCACGGGCGGGAAATTCGGATGGTTGTTGAAGCCCGCATACCGTCCCGGAATGGTCGAAAACTTGGCCATCCCCAGCATCTCGGCGATTTCAGAGCCCGTGGTCATGATCATGGCCAGGATGGCGGCCCAACGCACGGCCCGCAGGCCTGGATCCGTGGACAGCACCGTCAAAGTGGCCACGATGACCAGCATCACCCGCAGGTGGTCCATGCCCGCCTGGCCCTGGAAGGAAGTCACCGACCGCGACAGCAGGGCGGCATCAAAAAGCCGCACCGCCGGCAGCAGCAGCACCAGCAGGGCCACTGGCGCAAACCGGATGCCTGCCAGCAGGGGCAGCCCCAGGCAGGAGGCCAGCGCAAACAACGTGAAGATGGACGGCTTCAGAGGCGAAAGGCCCACATTGTAGGAGCCGATGATCACATCTGCCGCCAGCAGGCCGAGGATCGTCCCGCAGACCCAGATGACCATGCGGTGGACCAGCGGCTCCGGCGCAGCGGACAAGGCCGCCATGGGCAGCGATGCGGTGGAATAGCTCGGTGGTGACGGCGTCATTTAACTCACAAAATAAATCACTTCATCCCTGCCAGCCAGGCCTGGAACATGAGCACATCCCACAGATAAAAGTGCCAGTTTCGCGTGCCGCCCAGGTGCTCCTTCCACTTTTGGCGGATGGGCCCCGGATGGAAATACCCTTCCCGTTTCAGACGGGTCTCACTGAGCAGTTCCTCAGCCCAGTCGCGTAGCTCATCCCGCAGCCAGTGCTCCATCGGCACGCCGAATCCGCGCTTGGGCCGGTCAATGAGCGCCTTCGGCACATGGCGGTAGAGCGTCTCCCGCATCAGCCATTTGCCCTTGCCGTCCCGAACCTTCATGGAAAAAGGCACACGCCAGGCGAACTCAATGAGGTCCGTGTCCAGCAGCGGGATGCGGCCTTCCAGGCTCACGCCCATCGCCGCACGGTCCACCTTGGTCAGGATGTCCCCAGGCAGATAGTTCTCCATGTCCAGGTGCATCATGCGGTGGGTGAAGTCCGTCACCCGTGGCCAGCCGTCGCGGTTGGTGATGCTGGTCTGCGGGTCCTGGCCGCCGATGACCACCTGCTCAGGCTGTTTCCAGTGGGACATGAGGTTCAGATACAGCGTCTCCATGCCCGGAGCCGCGACCACCTCCGCCAGCTTGTGCAGCTTGTCGCCAAAGGGCACATGCCGCAGCCGCTTGGGCAAAACTGGCCGCGTCATTCCGCCGATGGAGTTCAGCACCTGCGGCGGCAGGAGGGTCAATGCTCCTGCAGCGGCGCGTTTCATGCCTGGCGGCATCCAGGCAAATTTGTCCCACAGATTCCGCCCCACAAAATACCGTTCATAACCGCCGAACAGCTCGTCCCCGGCGTCGCCGCTCAGCGCCACGGTCACGTGCTCACGCGCCATCTTGCACACCAGGTAGGTGGGGATCTGCGAGTAGTCTGAAAAGGGCTCATCATACAGCCCCGGCAGCAGCGGAATGGTATCCAGCGCATCCTGCCCCGTGACATACATCTCCGTATGGTCCGTTTTCAGATGCACCGCCACCGCTTTGGCAAACTCCGCCTCGTTATACTCTGGCACATCAAAGCCGATGGTAAACGTCCGCACCGGACGCGCGCTCTGCGCCTGCATCATCGCCACGATGAGGGATGAATCTACACCGCCTGAGAGAAACGCCCCCAGCGGCACATCCGAGACCATGCGCATGCCCACCGCCTCCTTCAGCATCGCTTCAAAGGTATCCACCGCCTCCGTTTCCGTGCCGGTGAAGGGATCGTCCACGCCCCGCTCGATCACCTGCCGCAGCGACCAGTACGTCACCGGCACAGGCTTTTCGGCGGGCGTTTTCACACTCAGCAGGCTGGCCGGTGGCAGCTTGTAAAAGCCCTCATAAATGCACAGCGGGTCCGGTACATAGCTGAAGCGCAACTGGCTGCAAATGGCATCCCGGTTGATGCCTGCGGCGAAGCCCGGAAACTCCCGCACCGCCTTCAGCTCGGACCCGAAGACAAACGAATCCCCGCTCCAGCCATAATACAACGGTTTCTCCCCCAGCCGGTCGCGACCCAGGTGCAGCACGCGCTCCTGCCGGTCCCACAGGGCAAAGGCAAACATGCCGTTGAACCGCTTCGTCGCCTCCAGCACGCCCCATTGCTGAAACGCCGCCAGCATCACCTCCGTATCCGAGTGGCCGCGCCAGGTGTGACCCTGCGGCTCCAGCTCCGCGCGCAGTTTTTGGAAGTTATAAATCTCCCCGTTAAACACCAGCACATACCGGCCATCCGCGCCCGTCATCGGCTGATGACCCAACGGCGAAAGATCCAGAATGGACAGCCTCCGATGTCCCAGCGCGATGCCTGTCTCCGCATCCGTCCACGCGCCGCTGTCATCCGGCCCGCGCTTGACAATCGCATCCGTCATGCGCGTTACTTCCGCCGTCATCTGGGTTGAAGTTCGTGAACGTGGAAGGGTGAAATAACCAGCAATGCCGCACATGATGTTTTATATTGGAGCGCGGACGCCCCCGTCCGCTTCAGTCAAAGTTTTCGTCGCACACTGAAAGGGCAGCCTGGGTGAAAGCACGTCCTCAAACTGCCTCAGCACCTGCTCCAGGGAGAAATGCCGGAGGATCCTTTCCCGGCCCGCCTGCCCCATGCGCAGGCGCTCGGCCTCAGGCAGCCGCAGCACCTTCAGGCAGGCTTCCGCCAGCGCCCTGGCATCCTGCGGTGGGACGAGGCAGCCGGTGTCTCCCATGACCCAGGCGGTATCGCCGATGTCCGTGGCCACCACCGGCACGCCGCAGGCCATCGCCTCCCCCACCACATTGGGAAAACCTTCTCCAAAGGCGGAGGATGACACCGCCACATCCAGGCCTGCGGTCAGCTCCGGAAGATCATCCCGCTCGCCCAGCACTTCCACACATCCGGTTAGGCCAAGCTGGCGGACCCGCGCCATCAGCTCCTCATTGGTTTCCTCCACGCCTGTCCCGGCCACGCGGCAGCTCACGCCGGGCATCTCTTTTAAAACCAGCGCCGCTGCCTCCAGAAACACCGGGTAGTCCTTCATTGCCGTGTAGCGGCCGAAGCGGCCCATGCCGCCCCGTTTCTCCGCACCCGGTTTCAAAGGCGCCCATTTTTCCACATCGAAGCCGTTCGGGACCAGCCGCGTTTTGGTGGCGGAATAACCCAGCGCCTCATGCTGGCCCGCGCTGACCTTGGAGTTATAGGTGATCACTTCGGGAATGCGCGACAGCCAGGCCAGCGTGCGGATGACCAGGGCGGATCCGCGCTTTTCCAGGCTCAGATCGTACAAGGACTGCCGGATGTTCCACACCACCCGTGTGCGCACCGCCAGCCGCGCCAGCACCGCAGCCAGGCAGCCATGGTACATCCAGCCCATCGTCACAGCCGGGTGCACCTGCCGCATCAGCTTCAACATCCGCCAGAGCCCTGCCAGCGTGGGCCTGCCAGCGGGCATGTCCAGGGTGAAGACCGCCGCACCCGCCGCCCGCATCGTTTCCACATGCTTGCCGCCCGCCGTCAGGGAGATGACTTTGTGACGATAGCCTTTCAGCCCTGTGACCAGTTGCGCCAGCATCATCTCTGCGCCGCCGGTGCCCAGCCCCGTGGTGATCCAGACCACCGCCTCCTGCCGGCTGCCGGGCAGCATGATCTCAGCGGTGCGTTCCACCATCCGGTCCACGGTGAAATGGTCCAGCACACGCTGGCGATTTTTCCGGCCCAGGGCAGCCCGCTCTTCCGGCGTCAAATTGACAAACCAGTTCATCCGGTCCACTAGCGCCCCCATGTTTCCCGCCGGGAAGACCCAGCGGCCATCACCGACCAGCCACGCGGAATCTCCCGCATCACTGGCGATGCAGGCCACACCGCAGGCCATGGCCTCCCCGAGCACATTGGAAAATCCCTCAAACGCCGAGGTGGACACCACGCAGTCCAGGCCCGGATACACCTTCGGCAAATCATCCCGCGCCGGTTCCCAGCTGAGCCGTTCGGCCACGGCCAGAGTCTCCGCCAGCCTGCGCATCTCCGCCGCATACGCGGCATCGCCGCTGCCGATGATGCGCCCGCTCACCCCCGGCACCACGGCCAGGGCGCGGATAAAGGTGGCCAGGTCCTTCATCGGGTGCAGCCGCCCGATCAGGGTAAAAGTGTTCCCGCCGCCACCCGGTGCCGGTTGAAAGCGGTCCGTGTCTATCCCGTTCGGCACCACCTCAAACTTCCCTTCGGGATAACCCTGCTGTGCATAATAGTCCCGTCCAGCGCAGGAATTGGCGATGATGCAGTCCGCAAAACCGGAAAACAGGCAGTTCAGCCGGAAGCTCAGCTTTCCCAGCACGCCCCAGGTATCCGCGTCGGTCTTGGAATCCCGGATGCCCCACACCACGCGTGGAAAACCGCACAGCGGCTTCAGCGCCAGCGCCATGAGGTTGGATTCATGGAGATAACCGTGGATGACCTCCGGCCGCAGCCCTCGCATGACCCGCACCAGGCGGACGAAGAAGCCCAGCAAGTCCCAGCGCCAGCGCTTGCCCACGCAGACGGTCTTCACCCCGGCGGCCTGCAGCTCCTTCTCAAACGGACCCGGATAAAAATGCACCACCGTGACTTCGAACCCGCCGCGCGCCGCCAGCGCCCGGGCCAGCGTGACCAACTGCCGCTGCGCCCCGCCGTGACCCAGGTCACGGATGAGAAAGACAGATCGGCATGGCGCATGGCGTTCGGGCATCGCCCGATACTATAATCTCCATAACGGCGGCCTGGCAATTAAGGAATGCGAACAATCCGATGCCTTGACACCGCCCACGTTACTCGATGCCCAGCAGCTTCGTGGCCACCTGCTGGCGGATGGGCAGCTTCTGACCCTGGACATCCAGCGTGATGTCCGCCCGGAAAGCTCCAAAGGAAACGGTGCCGCGGTCAATGTCGAAGAGGATCTGGCCAAAGGTTTTGGATCCCTTGCCAATGACCACCTGCCGGACCGATCCGGCAGCCTCTTCACTCTTCATGTCACCTTCGAAGCTGATTTTGGCATGCGGCCCGGTTTCATAGTTCACGATGGCGTCAAATTTCACCCGCAGCTCCACATTCACCGTGCCTGCGCTGGGGAACTGGATGGTCTGCTGAGAGGTCCAGCGGTCGCCCGGTTTGACCTTGATCTTCGGCAGGCCCATCTCCAGCGACTGGCGGTATAATTCCGCCACTTCCTTGGCCTCCGCCAGCTCTACCAGCACCGGATTTCCCAGGTTACTGGAGGTCATGGCCCCGGTGTCCTTCACCTCCACAAAGGTGTCGTCCTTGTCATACAGCATCACAAAAGACTTCCCCACGCTCTGGCCGACGGAGGCCTTGATCATGGGATGCGCCTCCCGCAGGTCCTTGGAATCGAAGGTTTGCAGCTTGCCGTCCAGCATCACCTCCCCGGTCATGCCTTTGAAGGTCACGCGTGCCTCTTTGGGCCCCTTCTCCTCGCCCTCCACCTGGATCACGGTAGTCTGCACCACCTTCATCTTTACATCCGCCGCCTTGCCCACGGCGGTCAGCGCGGTGTTTGTCTCCGTGGTGGTTTCCTGGGTATAAGTTTTCCCCGGCAGCCAGCGCAGCTTCAGGGACACGGGTGCATCCTGTGCCTGCAGGGCGGAGGCGGCCAGCAGGGCGGCCAGGACGGTGCAGGAACGGAGGGCTGTGCGGGAAAAAGTCATCACCCGGCGAGCTAAGGTCAAAACCACTCCGCTTGCAACTGCCACGACAAGATTGCGTGTGAAGGATTGTCAAACCCGCGTCACCCGCCCATGCTGCCTGCATCTCTTTTATGTCCCCCGTCATCCAGACCCTGGCCGATCTCGTCCGCATCAACAGCGTGAACTCCTCCTATGACGGCGGTCCGGGCGAACGCGCGATCGCCACTTATGTCCGTGAGTTTTTCGAGCAGCGCGGCATCGAGGTCTGGGAGCAGGAGGTCTTTCCAGGCCGGCCAAACGTCATCGCCCGCCTGCCCGGGTTCAATCCGCAGCGCCGGGTCGTGCTGGAGGCCCACACGGACACCGTCTCCGTGCAGGGCATGACCATTCCGCCGTTTGACCCGGTGATCCGCGACGGCCGCATGTATGGGCGCGGCACCTGCGATACCAAAGCCGGCCTGGCCACCATGATGCACGCCCTCGCCTCGCTAAAAGAAGCCGGTCTCACCCCGCCGTGCGAGGTCCTGCTGGCGGCGGTGGTGGACGAGGAGTACTCGTATCGCGGAGTGGTGCGCCTGTGCGAGGACCTGCGTGCCGATGCCGCGATCGTGGCCGAGCCGACCGAACTGCGCGCCGTCATCGCCACCAAGGGTGTGCTCCGCTGCCGCCTCACCGTCCAGGGCCGGTCCGCCCACAGCTCCAAGCCCCACCTGGGCATCAATGCCATCACCCAGATGGCCCGCGTCATTGCCGCCATTGAAGAGAACAGCCAGGGCCTGAAGTCCCGCCAGCACCCGCTCACTGGCCACGGCACCTGCAACATCGGCGTCATCACCGGCGGCGTGCAGGTTAATTTTGTTCCCGACCGCTGCAGCATCGAGTTGGACCGCCGCCTGCTTCCTGGCGAGCGCGCAGAGGACGCAGTGGCCGCCTACCGCCACCTCCTCACCACCCTCCCAGACATCCAGGCCACCCTCGATGAGCCCCTGCTCCTGGTGGATGAAGGCCTGGATACCCCTCCCGACGACGCCGTGATGCAGACCGCCGCGCAGGTCCTCACGGCCATGGGCCTGGACCCCGCGCCCGGCGGTGTGCCCTTTGGCTGCGATGCCAGCAAGCTCTCCCGCGCCGGCATTCCCAGCATCGTCTTCGGCCCCGGCAGCATTGACCGCGCCCACACGGCGGATGAATACGTCGAGCTGGACCAAGTGGAACAAGCCGCCGAGTTCCAAAAAAGATTCCTCCTCGCCTTCACGTAACCCCTTGCCTCCTCTGCAACTGAGCACTGAGCACTTCTTCCTTTCCCGCCCTTCCTCCCACTTCGCTGGATCATTCGTCATTCGTCATTCGTCATTCGTCATTTCCCCATGCCCTCCCTGTCCCGCCGCCAGTTCCTCACCACCGCCGCCGCCGCCACCCTCGGCACCCAGTTCAGCCAGTGCGCCAGCGCCACCCTTCCTGGCGGCAGCGCCATTGATGCGCATGTGCATGTCTGGACGCCGGATACCGACCGCTATCCCCTGGCCCCCGGCTTTGAAAAACGGACCATCGCCCCGGCCAGCTTTACGCCGGAGGAGCTCTTCGCCCAATGCCGTCCGCAAGACGTCGGCCGCATCGTGCTCATCCAGATGAGCTTCTACAAGTTCGACAACCGCTACATGCTGGACAGCATCGCCGCGCACCCCGGTGTCTTCAGTGGCGTCGCCATTGTGGATGAGACGGCGCCGCACCTGCGCACCCGCATGCAGGACCTGGCCAAGGGAGGCGTGCGCGGCTTCCGTATCGTCAGCGGCAAAAACGCCGCCTCGTGGCTGACCGATCCCGCGATGACTGAGATGTGGAAAATCGCCGCCGATGAAGGCCTCAACATGTGCCTGCTCATCAATCCCGATGACCTCGCGATGGTGGACAAGATGTGCGTGAAATTTCCACAGACACCCGTCGTCGTGGACCACTTCGCCCGCGTCGGCATGGCCGGCCCGGTGAGCCGCGCACACCTGGACCGCCTGCTGCATCTTTCCGTCCACAAAAACCTGACCCTGAAGACCTCCGCCTTCTACGCCCTCGGCAAAAAGACACCGCCTTATACCGACCTCGCCCCGATGATCAAGGAGTGCCATCAGTACTTCGGTGCCCAGCGCCTCATGTGGGCCAGCGACTGCCCTTTCCAGGTGGACCCTGGTCATACCTATCAAGACTCCATCGCCCTAATCCGCGACCGACTGGATTTCCTTTCCGCCACGGACAAAGCGTGGATGCTCGGCAAAACGGCGGAGAAGGTTTTCTTCGGCAAAACGGCCTGAAAAAGCATTCCACTCAACACCTATTGTTAGGCCATAACTGGCGTTATCCACATTGCACTACCATAGACCTGCCCCGCCGCCATCTCCCGCGCACGCATCATAAGATCAGCCGCAATCCGCCAAAAAAAGCCAGCGAGACAGAAATAAAAACGGATTCTTCCTGCCTGCCCCGCTTATAAAATCCGGCTGCGCCTGGCGGCCAACTCTCACTTGCGACGGAGAACCACGGACAGAGTCTCGCTGGAGAACTCGACTCCATCCGCAGTAAAAGCCACCTTCCAGGGAGTCTCCATTTTGCCGCTGGTTAGGCTCAACCCATGCAACTGATCCGTGTGGACATAGGGAAGGCCAAGCCCTTCATAGATAAACGGTAAGAACACCGACTGCCTGGCGAAGGCTATTCCGAACCATTTGTCCATCCGGTTTGGGGCATCTGGAACATGGATGAAATAAGGTTCCGAATGGAACAGCGGAGTCATCAACTCGGCCCGCACCGGCTGGCCGTTGAGCATCGCCGTCACGGCATAGGCCCGGGAAGGAATCACCGGCTGCCGCAAGGTCAAAACGCCCGTTGCCAGCAGCAAGAGCACAAGCAGCGCCCCGATCCAAACGATTCGTTTTTTCCTCATGGGCCAGGTTTAACAGAACGCGGCTGCAAAAGGAAAATCATAAGGTGAGGCATGGACAGGGATCAATCAGCCCCTTGTCCGTGAAGGTTGGTCAGTCCAGTGGGAGGATTGTCGGGAGCGGGGAAGACGGCACTTGGCAAGTGCCGCTCCTTGCCTCACTCCAATTCCGGCGGCACATTCCCATAAGCCCAAGGGTTGCCGCCGAAGATGGCTTTGGGGTAGGTGAAGACGGGGCCGGGGGTCAGTTCTTTGGCGAGCTCGATGCCCGCATCGGCCATCTGGCGGCCGGCGGTGATGATGAGATTGCTGTAGGCGGTGAGGCGGGTTTCATAACCGCCACCGGCAGGGCCAAAGGCTTCCTCAGTGGGCACATAGCCGACGCTGCCGTTGGCCAGCTCCACGGGAAAGGTGAAGGGAAACGGGCTGCCTTTTTTGATGTCGAGGCCGAACTGGACGAAGTATTCGGCGGGGTTGCTGACGAAGGCGGCGGGGCCGACCTGGATGACCTGGACCTCGCAGTCCACATTCGGGGAGACGGTGCAGAGGTGGTCCAGCATGAGGATTTCTTTGGCGAAGGTCCAGCCGGAGGTGTCGCCTTTGGGCTTACCGGCCTGGACGATTTCCAGGCTTTTTTGCACCTTGGCAGGGGCCGGTTTGCGGCGCGGGATGGAGAGCACTTTCAGGCGGACATCCAGCGGGACCTCCGTGCCGCGCGGGGTGGAATAGAGGACTTTCAGCGCCTCGGCACCAATGCGGCCGCCGACGAGCAGCGCACCTTCTTCTCCGCCCATGCGGCGGGCGGTGCTGAGGTTGTCCACCTGGGTGACGTCGCCACAGGCCCCCTGCATGAAGACGACGGGCACCTGGCTGCCGAGCGCGCCCTGAATGGTTTTTTCCATGTAGTAGATCCAGTTGGCGGAGATGCCGCCAGGGCTGGTGGTGGCGTGGCAAGCATAGTTCACCATCACGCCCAGGAGCTGGCCGTTCATGTCCCAGGCACCGATGACGCCGACCTGCGGGTCAATGGGCCCGGCGTATTCCACGATGTCAGGATTCCCCGCGCCCGGGTGGCTCCAGCTCTGACCATTTTTCATGCGCAGACGGCGGTTGAAGGCGACCTTGTCCTCATGCCCGTAGCCGACGCAGATCTGCGCCGGAACGCGCAGCATCTGGGCCAGGCGCACGCCTTCGACGATCTCATGGGTGACCCGCAGGAGGAAACCGGGATCAGCGGCGGAGGACTCTTCATAAGCCAGCTTTTTGACGAGGTCCGAGGCGGTGTCGTATTCGCCGGGGAGGACCATGCCCACCGGGCCGGAGGAGTGGGAATGGGAGGCGCCGATCATGACGCAATCGCCCGGAATGGAGAGCTCCTTTTCAATGCGGGCCCGCGCATCCAGGACGACCTGACGCGGCACGACCAAGGTATCCAGGCCGACAAGAGCGACGGTCTTCTTGCCATCGTCAAAAACGGCCACGCGGACCTTGCAGGCATCGTGAAATTTGCGGTGGTAGCTTTTCCCATAACCACCCGGCTGCTCCATGCCAATGCCGGGCGTGATGTCCCGCTCAGCAAAGCCCGCCCTGATTTTGGAGGCGGGCGCTGGCGCAGGCGCGGCGGTCTGGGCCCAGACGGCGGAGGTGAAGAGGCTGAGGACGAGGAAAAGCTTTCTCATGGAGAGAGGATACAGGCCGGAAGGGAGATGTTTGCACGGCTTCCTCACGTCATTTTGACTTTTCATGACCTGTTTGTGGGGGGGGAGGAACAGTGGTGGATCTGAATCTTCATCCTTGTCTTGTTCAAGACCTTCATCCGTGCCCCGTTCATGAACCGGGAAGAACACAGAAAGATGAAGACAAGGAACAAGGTCTCGATGAAGAGCCAGACCCTCTGAAATCTTCATCCTTGTCTTGATGAAGAGAAAGACCTTCCCGCCTCATCCTCCCCCCAGCCCGCAGGGCTGCCCGTGAATAGCCGGAGGTGAGGCGAGCCTGGGCGAGCTAACCTCCGGACACCCGCCACGATATGTCCGAACGACGATCTACTCCGCAGGAGTAGCCCCATCGGCCACGCCCGGTCTATTCATGCCGCGACCTGATGGGCCAACCCTGTCGGGTTGATCTTCAGCGTGGGTACGTCTTTCCCCCAACCGGAGGTCCAGCTCGCCAAAGGCTCGCCGACGCTCCGGCTACTCACGGGCAGCCCTGCGGGCTGAAGCTCACATCTTTCCCCGATCCTCCAAACCGGATGAAGATCTTGAACAAGGTTAGGATGAAGATGGGGAGAGACGCCTTTATTTGACAGGGGTTTGCACCTGCATGCATACTGGCTCCACCATGCCCAGCCTCGAACACGAAAACCGCCTTCGGTCCTCCGGGCACCGGGTCATCGTGGGCATTGACGAGGCAGGACGCGGACCGCTGGCGGGGCCGGTCTCGGTGGCGGCGGTGGTGCTGCCAGAAGCCTATGAGCACCCGCTGCTGAATGACTCCAAACAGCTCACGCATGCCAAACGCGAGCTGCTTTATGAGGAGCTGACGCAGGATGAGCGCATCCGCTGGCACTGCGTCATGATTGGCGTGGCGGACATTGACCGCGTGAACATCCTGCAGGCCACCTGGCTGGGCATGCGCCGCTGTGCGCTGGAGCTGGATCCCCGCCCTTGTGCAGCCCTCATTGACGGGCGGCCCGTGCGCGACTTTCCCCTGCCCCAGGTGGCGCTGGTGAAGGGCGACAGCCTCAGCTACTCCATCGCCGCCGCCAGCATCATCGCCAAGGTCAGCCGCGACCGCCTCATGGTACAGATGGCCCTGCAGTATCCGGGCTACGGTTTTGAGATTCACAAAGGCTACCCTACCCCCCGCCATCAGGAGGCGCTGAAAAAACTGGGCCCCTGCCCCGAGCACCGACGCAGTTTCAGCCCGGTGGCGCAGATGGAGTTGGATTTGTTTTGATGCGTTTAGGCATCTTGGGATATTGCTTGCAGATTTCGCTTTAAACAAAGTCACGGGAGCGATAAAAGCGGGACGTTGCAAGGTGCATCGCTCTTATGAAAATCACACCGCTCCTCAGCCTCGCCGCCGTATGCCTGCTGGCCCAGTGCAACAAATCAGCCTCCCCGGTGACGGTGATGGCGGAACCGCTTATGCCCAGCGTGCCGGTCATTACGGCAAATGCGTCTCCGCATTTCATGAAGGTGGCCTCGCAGCTTGAGCTGGGCGGCAGCGCTTTTAATTATGCGGACCAGGAAGGATTCATGGCGGCGGTCGCGGTGATGCTGGATGACGCGCTCCAGAACATGCCAGCTGAGCAGCGGCAGGACGTGCCGCCCGGGCTGTCCTTTGTGAAGCTGTTTGACGCCTTTGGCTTGAACAGTGTGAAGGCGATGGGCTCCAGCTCACGGCTGACGGATTCAGGCCTTTATCATTCCCGCTCCTATGCCTACATGCCCGGAGGGCGCAAGGGCCTGTCAACGCTGAACGGTGCAGAGGCACAGGGCTTTCTGACGCATGAAATGGCGCCGAAGGGCACGGACCTGGCGCTGGAGTTTCCCATTTATCTAAAGGCCATCGCCACGGATTCGCTGGCCAGTTTTATGGGCATGGCCCCGGCTGAGGCACGGGCGGAGACGGAGGCCAAACTGGCGGAGCCCATCCCGCCGCTGGGCATCACAGTAAGGGAGCTGATCGAGAAACTGGATGCGCGGCTGGGACTCTTCATCCGGGTGGATCCAGAGCAGCAGATGGCGGTCCCAGGAGCGGAATTTCCCCTGCCTGGCGTGGAGGCGCTCATCGTGGCGGAGCACCTGGGGTGGCTGCTGGAGCCGCTGAAGACGCAATTCATGCCCATGCTGCTGAGCCCGGCGCTGCCGGTGGAAGTGGAGGACAAGGACGGCATCCTGACCATTACTTTTAAAATGCCCATGGGTCCTGCACCGATGGATTTCCAGCCGGTGCTGCGCTTTGACAGCAAGGCGGACCGGCTCATGGTCGCCACCCGCCCGGCCTTTATGTCGGCTGCACTGGAGGGCAAAGAACTGCTGGCGGCGGATGCCGAATTCCAAAAAGCCTGGACGGGCCTGCCGGACGAGGGCAACTCGGCGCTGTATGTCTCCCCCGTCTTTCTGAAGACCCTGCGCGGCATGATGCGGCAGAGCCTGGCCCTTTCCGATGAGCCGCAAGCCTCCAAGGAAATGATGGAAAAGGCTCTGGATTTCCTGACGCCGTATCTGGCCCAGGGCCAGGCCGCATGCACTGCCAATTCCGCTGACGGCACCCTGGGCGTGGCCAACCTGGCCTTTCCGTTGGGCAATTCCTCCACCCTGGCCACCCTCACCACCCTGTCCATCGTCTCCTCTCTGGCCGTACCGGCTTTTAACGGCATGCAGACCAAGGCGAATGAAGCCAAGACCGGCAGTGAACATCTGCAGATTTTCACGGCTTTGATGGCCTATGCCGCCGACAATAATGGACAGTTTCCGGCGACTCTGGAAGAGCTGAAAACGGAAGGGCTGCTGGACAGCAGCAGCCTGACCAGCGGTACGGTGTGGCTCTATAATCCGACGCTCCATGGCAGTTCACCGTCAAAGGCGATCCTGCTGGCCAGCGAGCCCGACCCTGACACGGGGTATCGTACTGTGTTACGCGTCAGCGGGATCACAGAAACGCTCACGGAAAGTGAGTTTGAAGAGCAGAGGGACGAGAATTTGAGGTGAGCTGAAAATCCCTAGGCAGATGTCACACAGCCCGGCTTCCAGCATCTTCATCCTAGTCTTGTTCAAGACCTTTATCCGGCTTGGGAAAGCGGGAGGATGAAGGTCCCGAACAAGGTCTGGATGAAAATTAGCAGCGACCGAGAGATTGCGATTCTTGGCTAAATCGACGGCAGGCCGCCGCGCTCGTTTTTGCTGCCGCAGGAGGGGCAGACGGTGATGTGGGCGGACTTGCGGGTGATGGCGTAGGTGCAGCCGCAGATGCGACAGAGGATGGCGATGCGGCGGCGGCTGGCCTCCCGCCGTTGCTCACGATAGAATGTGTAAAACCACATCAGACAAATAGTGGTCACGCCAATGAGCATGACCAGCATGATGAGCTGGGCGAGGCCGATGTTGATCATCGGGAGCCGCCCTCCTCCCGACGGCTCCATTTAAAGGAAACCTGCGCCCATTCCACCTCCGACTCGGCTGGAGCAAAGCGCATCTGCATGATGAAATGATGCAGCTTTTGATTGATGTCCGCGTCGTCCGAAGAACTGAGAGGCAGGGCCATCATCACGCGTCCGCGCGGGCCCACGGCCACCTGGAAGCGCGGGCGTGTGACATCCGCCAGGGGCACCTCCGGGATGACCAGGCTGCTGCGGGCACGCCCCGCGGCAGGCCCTTCGACTGCGGCGCGCAGCACCTGTGGTGGGGCGGGCGGGGGGCGCTTCAGCTTCGGGGCGGGCAGGGGCGGCAGGATGTCCATCTCCTGCGCAAAAAGGCGTGCCTGCCTGCTGGCATTCAGCCCCGCGGGCAGAGGTTTCAGGCGCAGCTCGTATCCGGCATAGCTGGGGGTGAATTCCGGCAGGGTCAGCCCTGCGGGAGGCTCCGTCACGGCCGGCTCCGAAGGCAGCATGCCAAAGCTGCGGTCCATGGCCTGATGGATCAGCGCCCGTTCAGCGGGTACATTGGGATTCAGCAGGAGCACCCGCTGCGGCCGGACATCCACCGGGCGGGATTCCGGCGTCACCACCCGGAAGACGATGAACATGCCAACGATGGCCACCAGGGTGAGCAGCATGGACAGGCCCATGCGCAGGAAGCTGCGGTCATGCGCGTGCCAGTCAAAGGTGAGCGGGCGTTCCGGTTTCATCGGACCATGGGCGCTGAGGTGGGGGTGGTGGAGAGGGCCGCCTCATAGCCGAGCTCCTGGGCCAGGTTGACCACCTCCACCACGCGGCCGCTGGGCGCCTGGCGGTCGTGATGGATGATAACCCGCCGTTCTCCGGCACGGCCTTCCACCAGCCTCTCGGTCAGCTCCTCAAAAGTTACCCGCTTGCCATCAAAATAGAGCGGAATCTCAGTCCCCGGGGCGATGGTGATGATGTGGGCGCGGTCAAAGCCGGTGAGCCGGCTGGAGGAGCGCGGCTTTTCCACCGTGATGCCGGACTGGATGACGAAGCCGCTGCTAAAGAGGAAATACACCAGGAGCAGCAGAATGGCATTCAGCAGCGGGGTGATGTAGAGCCAGGGACTTTGCCTCGGCAGATGACTTTCAAGCTTCATCGGTGGCTGGGCAGATGGGGGTGCCGGGGCAGTTTAACTCAGGCGCGATGTCCGCGCGAGCGTCCTTTTGTCTGCGGGTGGGCAGATTCTTCCATTCCGGCCTGGCGGAATTCCACAATGTTATCGGTGGTCTTGGCGTCCTCGATGAGGTTGACGATTTCCACGCCGGCGCGCTCCAGATCATGCATGATGGAACGGGAGCGGGCGCTGAGAAAGGCGTAACAAAGGTAGGCCGGAATGGCCACCACCAGGCCGAGGGCGGAGGTGATGAGGCTCTGATACACGCCCCGGGCGACTTCTGCAGGGGTGGTGATGCCATTGGCGGAGGAGAGATTGGTAAAGCTGTCCAGCAGCCCGATCATGGTGCCGAGCAGGCCGACAAGGGGGCCGACGTGGGCGATGGCGTTCAGAATACCCAGGTAACGTTCCAGGCGCGGCACCTCCAGCTGCCCGGCCTCCTGGACGATCTCCTTGAGCTGCTCACGCGGGGCGTGGTGGCGGAGAAGCGCCGCGTGGATGACCCGGCCTGCGGGTACCCGGGTGGCCAGGGCTTCTTGCAAAGCTTCGGCGTAGTTGCGCTTGCGGATCAGCGCGGCAAGCCCTGCCAGAAACTCCCCGATGTTCATCGTCACCCGATGATAATAGGAGAGACGTTCCAGAAAAATGGCGATGGAGAATCCCATGCAGGCCATGAGTAGCCATACCAGGGGTCCTCCTTTAGAAATCAGTTCAGTCATGTCGTTGCGGTGTGCCCAGGCGGACGGGAAGCTCGAGCAAACTGCACGAAGCTTCTTTTGTTCCAGCATGTTTTATGCCTCTTGATTCGAATTGTAAACCTGAGAATCGTAAACTTGCCTTCAGCCCCCGGTAAGTTCTTTACACCTCCCGCCCACTTTTCGTCATGTTCCCCCACACCCCTTCCCCCCCCGCTGTGAAAATCTGCGGCATCACCCAGGAACAGCAGGCACGCGATATCATCGCTCTGGGGGCAGATGCGCTGGGCATCAATTTCTGGCCCAAGTCCAAACGCTATCTGCCCGTGGAAAAAGCCGCCCTCTGGCTGCCGGAACTGCGGGCGGCAACGACACTCGTGGCTGTGATGGTGAATCCTGACCGGGCGCTGCTGGACCGGTTGCTGGCGGATGGACTGGCGCACATTTTGCAATTGCACGGAGATGAGCCGCCAGCTGAGGTGGAGCGGCTTATGGAAGCGGGTGCCCAGGTGATCAAGGCCCTGCAAATCCGCGACCGGGATTCCCTGGACCAGATCGGCCAGTTTCCCTGCGAGACTCTACTGCTGGATGCCTACAACCCAGGCCTCTACGGAGGCACCGGGGAAACTTTTCCCTGGGACCTGGCCGTGGCCGCCCAGGAGCGGTATCCGGAGAAAAAAATCATCCTCTCCGGTGGTCTGACGGCGGCCAATGTGCGGGAGGCCGTGCAGCAAACGCATCCTGCGGCGGTGGACGTGGCCAGCGGCGTGGAATCGGCCCCAGGGATCAAGGATCTAGACCTGGTGCGGCGGTTTATTGAGCAGGCCCGATTGGGGTGAAGGTGTGGGGTCTCTGCGCTGTGAAGCCCAGCAGACCGGCCACTCGCACCATGAGCTTTCCAGGCAGAGGGTCAAAGCCAGTCCGCAAAGCTTTTCCCTATCTTTTTCAATACTTGATCCAATAGACCGCACGGTTGCAGCGTTCCTTATGACCATGCGCCTGCTCCTGACCTGCCTTGTCTGTTTTGCGACCTTCCTGAATGCGGCGGATCCGGCCCCGAAGCCGACGCCGCCTGCGCCAACACCAGAGCCGGGGCCGAAGCCTGCGCCGGGACCAATCCCAGGTCCGCCGCCGAAACCCATTCCTGACAAGCCGGTGAGCGAGCCGAAGGAGGCCAAGGCTCCGGTGCCGGAGAAAAAGGAGAACAAGGAGGCCTCAGCGAAAACGACGCCGGCGAAAAAGAAAACGGTGGCGGAGTTGACCAAGGGGCATCAGCACCTGACGGGGCTGTTTGATTTCTACCTGGATCGCGAAAAGGGCACACTGCACCTGTATGTGAAGAAGGACCAGATCGGCCCGGAGTTCATTTACTTTAACCAGACCATGGACGGTGTGGTCCAGGCGGGACATAACCGGGGCCGATATGGCAGTGAGCGCATCTTCCGCATCGCCCGCAGCTTTGAGCGGGTGGAGTTCATCGCGGAGAATACGGCGTTTTATTTTGATCCGCAGAGCCCCCTGGCCCGCGCGGCGAAGGCCAATACCTCCCATGCTGTGCTGGCCAGTGAGATGGTGGTGGCGGAGGATGCCAAGGGCTATCTGATCTCCGCCACAAACCTGTTCCTGCGGGAAAGCCTGCTCATGATCAAACCGATGGGCAGCGAGGGCAGCAAGGCGGTGCTGGGCAAGCTCTCTGAGACGAAGACGAAGCTGCAGAAGATCAACGGCTATCCGGACAACACGTCCATCCTGGTGGAGTTCGTTTATGAAAACGCCAGCCCTTCCTGGACGCGTGATAGCAAAGACAAGAACGATGAAATCACCGACCCGCGCTATGTCAGCATCCGCGTGCTGCACCACCTGATCCGCATGCCGGTGAATGACTTCAAACCGCGTTTTGATGACCCGCGCATCGGCTATTTCAACACGCAGGTGACGGACATGACGAGCACGGCGCCGACGCCCTTTCGCGATGTGATCCACCGCTGGCACCTCATCAAACAAAAGCCCGGCACGGCCCTGAGTGAACCCGTACAGCCCATTGTTTTCTGGATTGAGAACACCACGCCCGTGGAACTGCGCGACACCATCCGCGAGGCGACGCTGCGCTGGAACCAGGCCTTTGAAACGGCGGGTTTTAAAGACGCCATCGTGGTGAAGCAGCAGCCGGACAATGCCACCTGGGATGCGGGAGATATCAATTACAACGTGCTCCGCTGGACCTCCTCTCCCAACCCGCCCTTTGGCGGCTACGGGCCCAGTTTTGTGAACCCGCGCACGGGCCAGATCCTGGGGGCGGACATCATGCTGGAGTTCAGCTTTCTGACCAACCGCCTGCGCAGCCAGCGCCTGTTCATGGAGCTGGGCCTGGCCTCGCCAGTGGATGAGGCGGCCAGCTCTGTCCTGGAAGATCCGAAGCTGTGCCTGGACGGCAAATTTGCGCAGCAGGGCCTGCTCTTTGGCCATGCGGCCCTGCGCCTGCGCGGCAGCCGGGAAACGGACATGAAGGACCTGACGCGGGAGGCGCTGATGAAGCTGATCCTGCATGAGGTGGGCCACACCCTGGGCCTGAACCATAACTTCCGCGCCAGCCATCTTTATGACCCGGTGACCATCCACCAAAAGGAGGTCACTTCCAAGACGGGGCTGACCGGTTCCGTCATGGATTACATGCCGGCGAACATCGCCCCCACGGGCATCAAGCAGGGGGAGTATTACATCACCAAACCCGGCCCCTATGACCACTGGGCCATCGAGTTCGGCTACAGCGAGGCGCTGGAAGACCCTGAGGCGGATGGCAAACGGCTGACAAAAATCGCCGCCAGGTCTCATCAGCCGGAGCTGGCCTTTGGCAATGATGCCGATGACATGCGCCGCGCGGGCAAGGGCATAGACCCGCGGGCGATGATTTATGACATGAGCGCAGATCCTGTGGCCTATGGCCTGCAACGCTGCGAACTGGTGAAAGCCCGCCTTAATGACCTGCTGGAAAAAGAACCGCAGGAGGGAGAAAGCTGGCACAGCCTGACCCAGGCCTACATCACGCTGACCAGTGAATCCGCCAATGCGCTCGTCTCCATGTCCCGCTACATCGGCGGCGTGTATGTGGAGCGCGGTTTTGTGGGCCAGGCGCCCGGCACCGTTCCCTACCGGCCAGTGCCGAAAGCGATGCAGGAAGCCGCTTTGGCCGCTCTTTCTTCCCACGCCTTTGGCCCGGATGCCGGGAGCATCCCGCCGGCCCTGGCCGCACACCTGCAGCAGCAGCGGCGCGGCTTTGACTTCCGGGACGAAGGGGAGGCCCCCAAGCTGCATGACCGCATCGCCCAGTTGCAGAAGTCTTTGTTAGACCACCTCCTGCATGTGGAGACCCAGCGCCGCATCCTGGACAGCAGCCTGTATGAAAACGAAATGACCCTGCTCCAGGTGATGGAAGGCCTGACCAGCGCCATCTACAACGGCGATCCCGCCACCGGGCCGAACCCTGTCCGCCAAAATCTGCAGAGCGAGTATCTGGACCGCCTCATCAAAATGGTCAACAGCAGCAGCTACCTGCCCGCCGCGCAGGCCGTGGCCCATGGCCAGATTGAAAACATCCGGCTCCACCTGGACAGGCCGCCTCATAGCAGCAACCGGGTGCATGCCCAGTTCCTGAAGTACAAGATCAAGCGCGGCCTGGACGAATAGGAGCAAAGAAAAGGGCGGCAGTCCGGTCTGTCACAGACCGGACTGCCGCCTCATTTCAAAATCAACCCGGCGTATCAATGCACGCCGATATCGGCAAGATAACGCTCTGCCTCCAGCGCCGCTGCGCAGCCCTGGCCAGCAGCGGTGATGGCCTGGCGATAGACGTGGTCCGCCACATCCCCGGCGGCAAACAGGCCGGGGGTCTTGGTGCGGGTACCTTCCGTCTGAAGGATGTAGCCACCTTCATCCGTATCCACCAGATCCCCGAGGAATCCGGCATTGGGGGTGTGGCCGATGGCCACAAACACGCACTTCAACTCCAGCTCGCTTTTCTCACCTGTCACCAGGTTTTCCAGCGTCACGGCGCGCATCTCGCCCTTTTCATCGGTCAGGTATTCGGCCACGGTGCTGTTCCACACCGGTTCGATCTTCGGATTGGCCAGGGCGCGGTCCGCCATGATCTTGGAGGCGCGGAGGCTGTCGCGGCGGTGGATGAGGTACACCTTGCTGGCGAACTTGGTGAGGAAACCGGCCTCTTCACAGGCGCTGTCGCCGCCGCCGATGACGCACACCGGCACATTGCGGTAAAAGGCCCCATCGCAGGTGGCGCAACTGGTCAGCCCGTGGCCGATGAGGCCTTTTTCATTGGGCAGGCCCAGGTGCTTGGGTGAGGCCCCGGTGGCGATGATGACCGTCTGCGCCTGGCGTACAGTGCCGTCGTCACTGGTCACTTCAAAGTGTCCCTCGGGAGTTTTTTTCACCCCGGTGACGAGGGTGTATTCAATACGTGCGCCGAATTTCTCCGCCTGGGTCTGCATGTTCATCATCAGCTCCGGGCCCATGATGCCCTCTGGAAAGCCGGGGAAGTTTTCTACCTCCGTGGTGGTGGTTAGCTGGCCGCCGGGCTGGTTGCCTGAGAGAATCAGAGGCGTCAAATTCGCGCGTCCCATATAAATGGCCGCAGTGTATCCTGCGCAGCCGGTCCCGATGATGATGACATTTTCCATGAGTGAAAGAGTGAGAAAAGAAGGAACGAATGTGGACAGGGTACGGACCGGTGCAAGATGTGCTTTCCGAATGTGAAACACAGATGCGGCGGATTATTCCCGCGTCAATTCATGCAATGAAAGCATCTAGTGAAACTTCTTCATCAACAGGACTGCCACATCATGCCTTTTGTAAGCGAACAAAACAATTTCAACGTTCTTGTTATCCGACAAAATCCTGGACTCGGCACACCCGTCCTTGAAACGGTCCGATGAAGCAATTGCTGAAATTATTTCTGGTGAAACAGGCAGAATGAACAACTCAGCCAGAGTGACTCCCCGGAAATGACACCGGTTGACCGGCTGAAATGGGAAAGGGGTTCCACCCCTTCATGTGCAGGAAGGCACCTTTGTCAAGCAGGGCGCGAGACCAGCCGTGAAACCATTTCACGCACGTGAGAAGCTTTCGACTGGCGGGGCTTCAAAATGGCCAGGCTTTTGACAAAGCAACCCCACTTGACGATGCGGATGTTCACCTTGCGCACGCCCCAGATGTTCATGGACGAGCTCGTCGGCTTGTAGAGATCAATGGTCTTCGTACCAACAAGTGCGGACCCGTAATCGTCCACAATGTAGAGGGCGCTGTCGCCTTCGATCTGGAAGACGGTGCCTACCGGATAGACGGACCAGTCTGCCGCCGCGCTGCGGACCTGCCCGTACTTCAAGCTGGTGCCGGAAGCCGTGCGGCTGCCGTACTTGATGTGATCCGCCTCAGAGTGGGTGTAGGCGGTGGTGCGAATTCCATGCAGGATCTGACCTGGTGTGCCTGTCGGCTTTGTGGCTTGGATTTTGACTTCCCCCGCGAGGGACTGGGCACACAAAACGGTCAGGCAAAGAAGGATGGATCGGGTCAATGAGTCGGTTGGGTTGTTTGGTCGCGCTTTGACAGCGGGGGCTGTCAAAGGGACGCGAATAGTGCCTTCCTTCCCGAAAGTGTCAACCATCTATTTTCCATATCAATCATACTTCATGTTCGGCATCCAAAATCAGCAGCGCGCCGTATGCCGCCACACTCATGGTTCGGCACCAAGAATCACACTTCTTGTTATTCCTCATCATGCAGATGCAGCTTCAGGCCGAAGTTTCCCTTCTCCCGCCACAGGGCATACCAGCGCACATGCCGCCCCTGATAAGCCACAAAGGGCAGCCGCAGCCGGCCCTTCTCAATGACCGCCCAGTTCCACCCGCCCTCGGCTGGAAACACCTTCCCAGGCCGTTTCCCGCGCCTAACAAAATCTTTGTCATGAACGCCAATGACGTAAAAGGTGAAGTTGTGCAGCGGGTTTCTGAGCTGCCACAGCGCACCCCGCGCGGGCTGTCCGGGGCGGTACCAGTGCGGTGGCACGGGATCATCCGCATTGCCGAACCACCACACCGGATTCCACTTCTTCGTGCCGCCTGGCGGCGGTTGCGCCCGGTGAAAAAAAGACCCGTCCGCTTTCGCCTCCGGTTTCGAATCCCTTAATGACACACAGCCTGCCGTCATCATCAGGCAGGCCGCCGCCAGGAGCCGGGGAATCAGCATAACAAGAGGTTTCTTTTGGTTAGGCCAGCCAGCTTTTCAGAAACTTCACAAAGAAGTCCTTCCCGGCCACCAGATCTTCCACCGCGATGAACTCATCCTTCGTGTGCGCCTGGGAGATATCCCCCGGGCCCATGGCCACCGCCGGGGTGCCCGCCGCCGCCAGGAAGGCCGCATCGCAGAACCACGGCGCACCGGTCACCTCCGTGCCGCAGTCCAGCAGCCGCTGCACAAAGGGATTTTCCGCATCCGTATCCAGCGGAAAGGTCTCCGGCAGCGGCTCCACCCGCGCCGTTTCATCCTGCCGCCGGACAAACTCCGTCAGAGCCGCCACCGCCCCGCCCGCGCGGTTCAGGCCCGGCGTGGTGCGCATGTCCACGCGCAGCACACAGTGGTCCGCCACAATGTTAGACCGCGTGCCGCCGCGGATCATGCCCAGGTTCACGGTGCTGCATCCCAGCCACTCATCCTCACCGCCCGTATCTCTCAGCACCTGGCGGAAGTCCGTGTCCAGCGCCTGCACCAGCGCCGCCATTTTCACGATCGCATTCACCCCCTTCTCCGGGATGGAGCCATGCACGGCCACCCCGGTCGTATGCACATCCGCCCACAGGCAGCCCTTGTGCTTGTGCACCACCTTCATCCGGGTCGGCTCCCCGATGATGGCAAAGTCATACGGCCCATGATGCGCGGCAAAATGCTGCGACCCAAGCTGCGCAGACTCCTCCGACATAAAGCCCGCGAAGTGTACCTCCACCGGCAGCCGCGCGATCTCCGCCCGCATCTCATGCAGCGCCCACAGCATCGCCGCCATCGGCCCCTTCGTATCGCTGGCCCCGCGCCCCCAGAGGCGCCCGTCCCGCAGCTCCCCGCCAAAGGGATCTATCGTCATGCCGCCCACGCTCACCGTATCCGTGTGCGGCCCGAAGACGATGCGCGGCTTGCGCCGGCCATCCGGTGAAGGCTCCGTGGGAAACCGGCCGATCACATTCGGCCTGCCCGGCACCACTTCCTCCAGTTGCACCGACGCGCCGCTGGCTGCCAGAAACTCTCCCACATAGGCCGCGCAGGCCGCCTCTCCCGTCTGGTCACAGCCCGGATCACCGTCAGGATTCACCGATGGAATCTGCACAAGAGCCTGGCACAGTTCGATGACATTCGACGGATGTGGATTCATACCGCCCAGCAAGCCACAGTCTGCCAGCCGGATCAAGCCTGCTTACGCCACCGCTCCAGCAGCCGGCATAAATTTTCCACCACCAGCGCGCTCGGAATACCGTCCAAAAGTATCACCTTTTTTCCAAACGTCGTCTCCGCCTTCACCACATGATACTGCGTGCTCCCGGAGCTCATGTTTACCGAGTTCAAAAACTGCACCAGGTGCCTTCTCTCATACACCTGGCGTCCGCCCCACGGCCCCAGGCTCCACGCCACCTCCAGCCCATCGTCAGTGAAACGCAGCCGCTTTCTTTTCATCTGCATCACGATCATCCACCACAGCATCGCGGAACTGCCTCCCCAAATCAGCGGAAACAGGCCCGGCGCATCCGAATTCAGCAGGATGATAAATGCCACCGTCCAGACAGAAGTGAAAATGACCAGAAAAAGCCGCACTGGGGCGAACCGTTTCGGGCTCAGGTCCATGCTCACCGGATACTCCCGCCCGTCAAATTCCGCAGCAACGTGATACCGCTTCAGATGCATCACCAGCTCATCGGCATCCAAATCCAGCAGCGGGGTGGCCTTTTTTTGGGGCCGGTCTTCCCTGAATCCATCCGCTGACACCTGCGCCGGTTCCATTTCAAAAACCGGCAGGTCATACACCATCGGCTGTCTCAGCTTATTCGCCCGCACCTCCAGCTCCCAGACATGTTGCGTGGCATCCTTCCATCCCGTCTCGGCCAGCGCCACTGGCATCGCAGGCAGGCCTGCGGGAATCTCCTGCCGCAGCGGCAGGCGGCTACCGGCCCCCTCACGGGCAGCCTCGCTCATCGCCGCCTGATTCAGACCGCTCCACAGCACCTCCCGCCGCACCGTTGTATTTTTGCCTGAGCGCACCGTTACCTCTTTTACACACCGCACCTCCGTCTCCACCACGTCATGCAGGCCTAACGTCAAGTGCTTCGGGATGCCCAGATAACCCTGAAAAACTTTTCCCGGACTCACCGGGCGCGGCTCCACATACAAAAGAATCTCCCCACGCCGGCTTGCCAGCAGCCTTTTCAAAGCTCCCCGGCCCACCAGCAGGATCGCCACCGCAGGCAGGAAGGCCAGCAGGCTCAGCGGATTGGACATACCCGCATCCCCATCCACCAGCAGGGCATGCATCATCGGCAGCCAGATGATGCCCATCCATACCGTCACCACCACCCAGGCCCAGGCACCTCCCGTATTCTTTGGCCGCATCCAGTCCTCACCCCAGGCCGGTTTCCAGCGCCAGGGCTGCCCAGGGTAGCGGGTCTTATAGTCCTTCAGCCGCCGGTTTTGTCTCAACCCAATCAGCCCAAACAGGCTCACCAGCCCGCCCACCAGTGGAAAGACCAAAGGAAAAAGGCTCATGAACAGCAGGATCGTCCACCGAGCCTCCCGGAAGATCACCGACTCCTCAGGTAAATCTGGATTCACATAGCAGCGAAACGGCCGCCCGCTGGCCCGATGCTCATCCAAAATGGAAAACACCCTTTGATGATGATCTCCAAAGCTGTCCGCCCCCAGGCTCAGCGAGACCTCGTCCCCCTTATAAGTCCTCCCGTTATACTCATACCGGTAGGCCGCCTCCACCTCATACGTCGTCGATGTCCCGTCCGAATCCGTGGATACCCGCTCCTGCAAGTCACTGGATTCTATGACGCATGGCACCTCCACCCAGCCGCGAGCCTCATACCACCGGCTCAAAATGCTAAAGTAAAAAATGCCCACCCCAAGACCCGCCAGCAGAAAGACCAGGCCGAAAGGTATAAGGAAGGTCTCCCCTGTTGCTGATTGTCGCCTAGCCATTATGAACCAGTGATTATCTAAACCGGACCGTCCGTCAACCTCCCCGCCGCCTCTTTCCAGCGGCCGTGCCCGTGTCATGATCCTTTCTTGAATAAAACCGCGCATAGGATTCAGTCTGCGCCACTTCTTCTGCCCTCCGCTCCCATTCCACCGCATGCCCGCTCCATTCCATGCCTTCGGCCCCAGCCATCTCATCGTCTTAAGCCTGTGCGGCACTCTCCTGGTCGTCATGGCCATTGCTGCCAGATGGGCACCTGCCCTCAGCCGGGTGCTGGAGAAAATGCTCGCCATCCTCCTGCTCACCAGCTGGCCGCTTTCCCTCCTGGCTCATGGGCAGCTTGGCGAGCTGCACCCCGGCAATTCCCTGCCCCTGCATTTTTGTGATGTCGCCGCCATCGCAGGCGGCCTGGCGCTCCTGATCCGGCATAGGCTGGCCGCAGAAATCCTGTACTTTTTTGGCATGGCGGGCACGCTTCAGGGCCTCATCACGCCGAATCTCAACGTGGATTTTCCCCAGATGCGTTTCATTTCCTTCTTCATCTTGCACGGCGGCGTGGTCATCGCCGCGCTGCATGTGGTGACCGCAATGAAGTGCCCGCCCCGTCCTGGCTCCGTCCCTCGAATGCTCGGGCTCACCCTGGCCTACGCCGTCGCCGTCGGCGCAGCCAATGCCGCACTCAATACCAATTACGCCTTCCTTTGTCATAAACCGGAGCAGGCCAGCCTCATGGACGCCCTCGGCCCCTGGCCCTGGTACATCGGCAGCCTCGTCCTCCTTTGCGGCCTCTTTTACACCCTTCTCTACGCCCCCTTCTTCATCGCCAGCCAGTGGCGCCGCCGTAGCGCCCGGACAGGAGAATGAGATTTTGCCTGTTGCCTCCCCGCAGCCTGCGTGGTAGCAAGCCCGCCCCATCAACCCCTTTTTTTGAATCCAGGCGCATGAAAGCCCAACAACTCCTCCAGGCCGTCGGCCCCGAACTCCGTCAGCAGATCATCAGCTATGTGCAGACCGATGAACGCCCCGCCTACCGCGCCGTCATCCAGTCCCTGGCCCAGGCCCGCAAGCTGCGCCCCCAGTTCATCCTGGAAAAATCCCGCGAGAAGCAGGGCGAGTGGCTGGTCAACCAGCTTTACATGAAGACCAACGACCCCGTCGCTGAGCAGCTTCTGCAAATCTGGCTGCTCAAGTCCCAGGGTACCATGCTCACCACCTTCCTGGATGCCGTCGGCATCCCCCACGATGGCAAAGGCCAGGTGGAAGACCTGCCGGAAGAGATTAGCGAAGAAAAAGCCGCCGCCGGCATTGACGCCCTCCTCGCCCTCTATCCTCCGCAGCAGGTCTCCCTGTATTTGCACATGTTCCAGCTCCAGCGCCCTGAAGGCTGGCCCGGCCTCACCGCCGCCATGGACAAGGTGGAGTCCCTGAAGCTTGCGTAACCTTTCGCGATTCTTCGCTTCACTATCAACGGAACGGCCCCTTCCAAAAGGGGCCGTTTTTTGTGGATGGCAGGCGTGGGAATATCTGCCCGAGACCTTCCAGCGGCCTAGCGCCTCGCACGCTCACAACAGTTTATTTTTTCTTCGCCAACAGCTCCCTCAAAATGAGATTTGGATACCTTCGGTTAGGCGTGATGGCGTAGAAGGTCTCCTTGATCTGCGGAAATTGGTGCCTCTCCACCAGGGTGCCGTTTTCCAGCTCATCTTTGACGACCACAGGTGGAACCAGGGTCACCCCCTTCGTCTCCCTGGCCATCAGGCGCAGCATCGCCATGTCATCCACCTCGGCGGCAATGATGGGGCGGATGCCGGCCTGCTCCATCAGCACATCAAAGGCGGTGCGGATGCTGCTCTCCAGACTGGGCAGGACCACCGGCGTGGTGCGCAAATCCTCCGGAAAATTGAAAGCCTTCATCCGCCGTGTTTTGTGCCCCACGAGACTCACCGGCTGTTCATCCAGCAGGTGGCTGTACCAGCCCGTCTCCGCATCGCGGCGCACCGGTGTATTGGAAAGCACCACATCCAGGGTATGCGCCTGGAGCTGCGCGAGGAGCTCCCGCAGGGTGCCTGAGTGAATGACCAGCTCCACCTCCTCCCGCCCGATCAATGGACGAAGAAAGGCGAGCTGGAAATTGCGGGAGAGATTCGCCGCCGCCCCCACCCGCAGGCAGCTGCGGCTGCGCCCGCTGCGGTTTTGAAGAAGCCCTGTCAGCTCCTCTCCGCATCGGAAAATGGTGTCTGCATATTCCAGCGCGATTCGGCCCGCCTCCGTCAGCACCAGGGACTTGCGCTTCCTCTCAAAGAGAGGCTGCCCCAGACTTTCCTCAAGGTTTCGCAACTGAACGCTCAGCGCCGACTGGGAGAGGTTCAGATGCCGCGCGGCTTTGGTCAGACCGCCCTCGGTGGCGACGGCGCGGAAGTAACGGAGGTGGTGGTAGTTCAGCATGGCGATGAATCCATCCATATACCAAAGCGAACGATTTTTGCCAAAACATGAATTGGAGAGAACCAAGAAAATCCGTGAATCCTCTGTGCCACCCGAAGCCTCCTATGCATCAAACGCTACTTGCCACACCTCATCTCGTCCAGGTCCCCGAATGGATCCCGCCGCTCTTTTTCCTCATCCTTGCAGGCGCCTGCGCCCTGTTAAGACATGGCCGTCAGGCGGCGGAGGGTGCCGCGTGGATCGCCCGCCTCTGCTTTGCCCTGGCTGCCATCCTCTCCCTCCCGGTTGTGTTTGCCGGTCCTGTGAGGATTGAGCTCGCCGTCTTTGGCCCGGCCAAACTGGCCTTCCTTCTAGATCCCCTTTCCATCACCATGCTCGTTCTGGTCAGCTTCCTCGGCCTCATCGTGACGCGCTATTCGGTCAACTACCTGGATGGCGATCCGGGCCAGGCGAGGTTTTCCCGCTGGCTCATCCTCACCCTCACCAGTGTGCTGATTCTTGTCATCTCCAGCAATCTGCTCCTGTTCACGGCAGCCTGGATCGCGACCAGCTTGTGCCTGCATCAGCTGCTCATCTTTTGCCGGGAAAGGCCAGGAGCCCAGATGGCCGCACGGAAAAAATTCATCATCAGCCGGCTCGCAGACGCCTGCATGATCACCGCAGTGGCGCTGGTCTGGCATGGCCGGGGCACCTTGGAATTTCATGAGCTTTTCGCAAATCCCGCCGGGCCGCACACCGGTCTCATCGCCGGGCTGTTTGTCACGGCGGCCATGCTGAAGTCAGCACAATTCCCCTTCCACTCCTGGCTGCCGGACACGCTGGAGACGCCCACTCCGGTCTCAGCACTCATGCATGCGGGCATCATCAATGCCGGCGGCTTTCTCATCGTGCGGCTGAGCCCGCTCATCACACAGTCACCGGCAGCCCTGAATGCCCTGGCGCTGGTGGGTGCCTTCACCGCCCTCTTTGCCTCCGTCATCATGATGACCCAGACGAGCATTAAAAAGTCGCTGGCTTGGTCCACCGTGGCGCAGATGGGATTCATGATGCTGCAGTGCGGCCTGGGGGCCTTTGCCCTGGCCATGATGCACATCGTCGCCCACTCGCTCTACAAAGCGCACGCCTTTCTCAGCAGCGGCAGCGTGGTGCACCTCATGCGGTCCGCCTGGACGCCGGCAGGCCGGCCGGCGGCACATCCTCTCGTCGTCCTCGGCTCACTCGCAGCAGCCGTCGCGACAGGCCTGGGCCTGGCCTCAGCCTTCGGCCTGGGCAGTAATGCGGACCCTGGCCGGCTGCTGCTGGTCACCGTCTTCATCATGGCGCTGGCGCATCTGCTCTGGACGCTCTGGAGCAGCAGCCTGCGTGAGAGGCTCATCATGCGTGGCCTTGCCCTCGCCTCGGCCGCAGCAGCCGCCGCCTTTGCGACGCACCGCCTCTTTGAGCACTGGCTGGCCACGGTGGTGCCAGCTTACGCGCCCCCACGCAGCGCGATGGAATACAGCATCATGATCCTGGTCGCCATGCTGTTCCTGGCCGTGCTGGTCCTGCAATCGCAACTGCCCGCCTGGGCCTCACGTCCAGTCTTTGCCCGCCTCTATGTCCATGCCAGCAACGGCTTCTACCTCGGCACCCTTTTCAACAGATTCGCCCAGAAAATCCTCGCCTGATCCACTCCCCATGACCTCCCTCCACAACATCGCCCCCCTCCTCGCCACCATCCCTGCATCGCCCTCCCGCAGCCCGGAAAAACCCAGGTGGCTCCAGCACGCCCGGCAGGCCTGCCTGCGCATTCCGCCGCTCTGGCCGCTCCGGAGTTTCGTCGCCGTGAATCCTTTTACCGGCCTCGCCGACAGGCCTTTTGCTGAAGTCTGCGACCTCATGCAGCAGGTCACCCACAGCAGCATGCTCATGAGCGCGGAATACTTTAATCAGCAGTTTGCACAGGGGCGGATTACTTTTCAGGATCTGGACGAGGCCCTGGCTCATTCCGGGACCGGCCTCACCACTGAAGACATGCTCATGTGGCTGAAGAAACCCGCAAATACGACCGCGCCGCGGCCCTGCATCCAAAGCCTCGCCGACATCGCCACGGAGAAGTTCCAGGCCAACTGGAACCAGCTCATTACCGAGGAGGTCTCCAAGTGGTGCGCCGCCTGGTTCGATGAAGGCCAGTCCGCCTGGCGCATGCCATGGAAAAAACTGCCGCTTTATACGGCCTGGAAACAGGCGTCCCATATTGATGCGACCCCTGAAATGCTGGGCTTCAAAGGCTTCCGCAAGCACGTCGCCTCACTTCCCGATGCAGCTTCTGAGGCCATCCCGGTCATGCTTGATACGTTAGACCTGAAACCGTCTCAGGCGGAAGACTATCTTCACCGCCTGCTCATGACGCTGCCAGGCTGGAGCAGTTACGCCCAGTATCATGCGCGGCAGCAGAGCATGCATGGCAGCCCAGAGGAAGAAACACTGCTGGGCCTCCTCGCCATCCGGCTTGTTTTTGAGACCGCCCTGCTGGAACAGTTCGGCTCCTCTGACCTGCGCGACTCCTGGCTCGCCAGCCTGACGGCAGCACCCTACGCACCGGGAAAGGAAGCTCACATCCCCCTGCTCTGGCAGAACGCGCTGGAGGCAGGCTTTCAGCGGCAGCTCTGTGCGCGGATCAAAAAGGCCGCCCGGCCCGGCATCCATGCTGAAAAAGGCAGGCCTGCCGTCCAGGCTGTCTTTTGCATTGATGTCCGCTCAGAGACGATGCGGAGGTCCTTGGAATCCGTCTCTTCAGGGATTGAGACACTGGGCTTTGCAGGCTTCTTTGGCATGCCCATCGAGCATGTGCCCTATGGCCAGCGGCAGGCCGTCTCCCAGCTTCCGGTGCTCTTCGCGCCTAAATACCGGGTCCGGGAACACCAGCCATCCGCCACCGCTGCCCAGGAGCGGCACACCCGCCACCAGCTCCAGCTCACACGCCGCACCACACACTCTTGGAATGCCTTCAAAACGTCCGCAGTGAGCTGCTTCAGCTTCGTCGAGGCCGCAGGCATCCCCTATGCCTGGAAGCTGCTGAGAGACAGCTTCCAACTCGCGCCCAAAGCGAAGAGCCACACTTGCAACTCCTCCACCGCCCCCTGCTTGCATCAGCATCACCACGGTCAGGACCATGCGCCAGATAAGGCGCTCCTGGAGTCAGGCATCCCGCCGGAGGACCAGGTGCAGCTGGCCCTCGGAGCCCTGAAAAACATGGGCCTCACCAGGAACTTCGCCCGGCTGGTCATGCTCTGCGGCCACGGCAGCCACACGACCAACAACCCCTATGCAGCCGCGCTGGATTGCGGAGCCTGCGGCGGTCACGCAGGGGATCCCAATGCCCGCGTCGCCGCAGCCCTGCTCAACCAGGCCTATGTGCGCGCCGCTTTGGAAAATCAAGAGATCTGCATTCCCGATGACACGCACTTCATCGCCGCCCTGCATGATACGACCACGGATCGCATCACCCTGTTTGATACAGACCAGGCCCCCACCTCCCACAAGATGGACATCCACCAGCTCCAGCTCTGGCTGGAGCAGGCCGCCCACGGCTGCCGCAGCCACCGCGCCGCCGGCCTGGGCATTGGCTGCGCCGACGATGCCTCCGTGGAAAAACGCATCCTCCAGCGCAGCTGCGACTGGGCCCAGGTGCGGCCCGAGTGGGGCCTGGTGGCCAACGCCGCTTTCATCGTGGCCCCGCGCGAGCGCACCCAGGACCTGAACCTTCACGGCCGCGTTTTCCTGCATAACTACAACCACGAAACCGACACCACCAAAAGCACGCTGGAACTCATCATGACCGCGCCCATGATTGTGACCAACTGGATCAACCTGCAATACTACGCCAGTACCGTGAACAACCGGCTCTGGGGCAGCGGCAGCAAGGTCACTCATAACATCGTCGGCACCTTCGGCATCCAGCAGGGCAACGGCGGCGACCTCCGGGCCGGCCTGCCCATGCAGAGCCTTCACAACGGCGAGACCTGGATACATGAACCCCTCCGCCTCAGCGTCTTCATCGAAGCTCCGCGCGCCGACATTGACGCCGTCTTGGCCCGGCATGAAAACGTCCGCCACCTGGTGGAAAACGGATGGTTGCACCTCTACGCCATCGAGGACAGCGGCAAGCTCATCCTGCGCCGGAAATCCGACGGCACCTGGCTCCCCGCCTGACTCTGCCCTCCTTTGGGAATGCCCCAAACCCTTCCCCCGAAGAAAACCAAAACTAACAAAAAACATGAAAACACGCCTCCTGATCCTCGCCCTCATCAGCCCCCTGCTTGGCTCATGCAGCCATTACGAAATCGCCTCCGCCCAGGATACCGAACACCCCTGCTACAGCGAGTGGCACCCCTACCCCAAAAACAGCTGACGACCGCAGCTCAACCGTGAGCCGGACACCGCGATCCCTCGCGGAGTCCGGCCCTCCTCTAAATCGTCCCCCGCTTTTACACCTATGATCACTCAAATAGACTGGTTTGGCTGCTCCCCAAACACGGCCTGGGAAACCCAGATTCACCAGACACTGCACAACTTGTCCAAGATCAAGCCCATCTCCCGCGCCAGCCTGCGGGTTGAAGAAGAAGGCACATCGCCAGAGCCATTTCACCTGACCCTCATGCTCACCATGCCCGGCCCCGATGTGCTCGTGCATGGTCGCGGGCAGAGTTTTCAAAGCGCCCTGCTACAGCTCAGCACAGGAGCCTGGAAAAAACTTTCCTCCTCTGTCGCAGTTGGCTCAGGCTTGGGCGGACATTGAGGTGCCCTTAAACCTTCATCCGATCGGCCTTTTCCTCAGCGCCTTCTCCACCTCTCCTAGTGGCAGGCAGTTGATCACATCCTTCCGGGTCAGCCAGCCTTTCCGGGCGGCGCGGACGCCGTAGATCACATCCTCCAGACCGCGTGTGCTGTGGGCATCGGGGTTGATGCTGCATTTCACGCCTTTTTCCTTGGCCAGCCGCCACCAACGCCAGTCCATGTCCAGCCGCCAGGCGCTGGCATTCAGTTCAATGATGGTCCCGGTCTCCGCTGCGGCATCAATGATGGCGGGGATGTTCACGGCATAGGATGGACGCTGCAAAAGCAGCCTGCCAGTGACATGCCCCAACATGGTCACATGCGGGTTTTGGATGGCCCGGATGATACGCTTGGTCATCTCCGCCTCCGGCAGATTGAAAACGTTATGTACACTGGCCACGCAGTAGTCCAGCTCCGCCAGCAGCTCATCACTGAAGTCCAAAGAACCGTCCTTCAGGATGTCCACTTCGGTGCCGGTGAAGATTTTAAAATGCCCGTCGAAGGTCTCATTCAGCTCGCGGATCTCCGCCATCTGCGCACGCAGGCGCACCTCGTTCAGACCGTTCGCCTGGAAGCTGCTCTTGCTGTGGTCCGCAATGCCCAGGTATTGCAATCCCAGCTCTTGCGCAGCTTCCGCCATCTCCTGCAGCGTCGCCAAGCCATCGCTCGCGGTCGTGTGGTTATGAAACACACCGCGCAGATTCTCCAGCAGGATCAGGTGCGGCAGGCCGCCATTCTCCGCCGCTTCAAATTCGCCCGCGTTTTCACGCAACTCCGGCTCGATGTAATCCAGCCCCAGCGCGCGATAAATGTCTCCTTCATCATGCACCGGCGGGATCACCCGTGCCGTCTTCCCTTCCGCCGGAGTGAAGCCATATTCATTGAGCGACCACCCTTCCCCCAGCGCACGGTGGCGCATTTCCACATTGTGTTCCTTGCTACCGGTAAAGTAATTCAGCGCAAAAGGAAACTCCTGGCTGCTCACTGCCCGGAGGTCGCACTGCACCCCGCCTGCCGTATAGACACTGGCCTTCGTGCCCCCTTGCGCGATGGTTTTTTCAAACATCGGCAGCCCGATGAAATCCGCGATCACCACCTCAGGCTTTTTCGTGGCGCAGAGAAAATCCAGGTCATGCACCGTCTCCTTGCCCCGCCGGAAACTGCCACACACCTCTGCCCGCGACACCGCAGGGTGGGCACGCAGCGCTTCAAGCACCGCATGCGCCAGACCATAAACCTGGTCCACCCGGAATTCCGAAGCATGCTCTTCACGAAAAGCCAGGCTCTCCAGAATCTTCACCACCGTCTTGCCCCCAAAGCCGCTAAGCTTCGCCGCCTCGCCGCTTTCACACGCCCGCTTCAGGTCCGCGATGGATCCCACGCCCAGCTCGGTGTAAAGCGCCGCGATCTTCTTCGGACCCAGCCCCTGTACCTCAAACAGCTCAAAAAGCGTCTCCGGAAATTCCGAGCGCAAATTCTCATAAAACTCCAGTTTCCCGGTAGTTGCCATCTCATGCAGCTTGTCCCGCAGCGCGTCACCAATGCCCTTGATGCCCGCCAGCTTGTTATCTGCCGCCATACGCATGATATCCCCGGCATAAGCTTCCACCACCTCGGCCCCCGTCCTATAGGCACGAATTTTGAACGGATTTTCGCCTTTAAGTTCTAGCAACAAGGCAATGCGTTCCAGGATTTCAACGGCAGCTTCGCGGGTCATACCCCGCAGCATGGCGAGAAAGATCCAAAAAACAATTGGCCCTCTGACGCAAAAAACCCGCCACTTGGCAGGCAGTTTGCATTCTGTTAGGATGGGCCATGCCAGACTTGAAAGAATCTTCGTCTAGCGAAGTTCCTCCTAAAATCATTATTGCAATTTCATTAACTTCTATTAAATTTTATAGCCAATGCACTCCTTCACCCCTCTCCCGCGTGTGCTCGCTCCCCAGCCACTGTTTGTCAGGCTTGGGCTGACAGTCGCTGCAGGCGTGATGCTGAGCCATTGCACTTCGTCACCCAAATCTGAAGTCGTCGTCAGCGTGGCCGACCAGCGCATGGGGCTTTATGAAGAAGGCGTGCTGAAAAAACAGTACGTCATCTCCACCTCCAAATTTGGTCTGGGTGACCAGCCTAACAGCTACCGTACTCCTACCGGCAGGCATGAAATCATTGCCAAAATCGGCCAGGGGCTGCCTCCTGGGGCTGTATTGAAAAGCCGCTCCTGGAATGGAGAAGTCCTGAAGCCCAATGCTCCCGGGCGTGACCCCATCGTCTCCCGCATCATGTGGCTGCGCGGTCTGGAAAGCAGCAACCGCAACGCCATGCGCCGCTATATCTACATCCATGGCACCACTGAGGAGAACCGCCTCGGCCAGCCCGCCAGTTATGGCTGTATCCGCATGGGAATGAAGGATGTCGTGGATGTGTTCGACGACATCGGCATCGGGGCTAAAGTCGTTATCACCAAGGATCACCTGCCCGGTGGCAAGAAAGCCGAAAAGGTCAAGGAAGAACCTGTACCGGAACCTGCTGCCCAGCCATCTCCTGTAACACCTCCCTCGCAGGAACCGGCTCTTCTGGCTGCAGCACCGGCACGCACCGGACCACAGACTCCTGAAAAAGCCGCTTCCATGGCCGCCGCCGCTGCGGCTCCTGTGCCAGCAGGCCCTGTCCCGGTCACAGATGGCCAGGTCGGCAAATCATCCTCGTCTTTTTCCTTCCTGCCCTGGTCGCGTAAGTCCAAAGTCCAGGAAGCTCCCCCTGTGGCACCTACCGCAGCAGCAAACCCCACAGCATCCAAAAGAAGCGATACCGCCCCTGCTCCTGGCGAGCTTGCAGTGAAAAAAGACGACTCCGCACCGAAATCATCTTTCCTGCCATGGTCACGCAAATCCAAAGCTCAGGCAGCCCCCGCTGAAGCTCCTCATACAGTGGCAGCACCTTCGGCGAGTAAACTTCCTGACGGCCCCAAGATTGCCGCCGCACCCAAAAGAAGCGATGCCGCCCTTGTTTCTAGCGATGTTGCAGTAAAAGAAAACGCGACCGCACCCAAAAGAAGTTTCCTGCCATGGTCACGCAAATCCAAAGCTCAGGCAGCCCCCGCTGAAGCTCCTCGCACAGTAGCCGCAGCTGAGGCAGCACCTTCGGTGCGTAAACTTCCAGACAGCCCCAAGATCGCCGCTGCACCCAAAAAGAACGAAGCCGCACCTAAAGTAACCTACGACGCACCGAAAAGAGGTGAAACCCGGTATCTTCAGGAATCCCGGATCGGTCCGGAAAAGCCTCAAACCCTTGCCAACGACAAAAATCAGCCCGCTGAAAAGTCCTCCCCCCTCGGCACCTTTGGCCGCATGCTAAGCTTCAACAAAGCAGAAGGCTGATCCGTCAGTCAGGCTGAAACATCGGGGAGCGGGTCATCAATCCCCTCATCGCCGTGCCGGCTGTCTTCCTTCTCGGACAGTTCCCTTCCGTTATTGTCCAGCTCTCGGGTTACCCTTTTCGGCACAGGCACGTCCACAGTGGTTTCGTCTTCACGCACAGGCATTTCTTCCACATCCACTTCATAGGGGGTGGGTTGCTCGGGCTGGTCGTCAATGGATGCGGTTGTCATGAAATTAAACACGGTTGTTGAGTTATTGATCAATGATGGATGAGCTTGCTGGTATCGAAACCCAGCCTTTGCGCCTCCGCTTCATAGCTGCTTCGCAGTTCAGCGCTGATTTTGGGCCTCCGCGAGAGCAGCCATAAAAATTTCCGGTCCGGTGTCCCCACCAGCGCAGTTGAATAGTCCGGAGCCAGCTTGATAATCCAGTAGTTGCCTTCTTCAGGAACGGGAGCAAGCGCCGCCGGGCCTTCGAATCGTACCCGGAAACGGCTGTTTCTCCCATCTGGAACAACAGTGGCTGTCCCGGTGACGGTCACGCGCTCCTTGTCCGGACGTGTCTCGGTATTTACAACGAGGACGGTGCCATCCGCCTGGAGCTTATACTGCGCCTCGGCCTTCGAATCATCTCTCTGAAAGCTGTTTGGCAGACGGAAAAGCTCATACCAGTGTCCGGTATAACGTGCGATGTCCACCTGCGTTGCCGTCTGCAAAGGAGGGTTGCGGTGGCTGGTGCAACTGGCCAGGCCAAAAGCGAGACCTGCGAGGAAGAGGGGCAAGATGAAGGTTTTCACGATGAAGGAAAAAAGACTTTTTTGGCCTGCGCTCAGCCCTGAAGCAGAGACTGGGCGCCATCAATGTAGATCTCCGTGCCGGTGATGTGGCTGGCGGCATCCGTGGCCAGGAACCAGACAAGCTGTGCCACCTGTCCGGCTGTGCCGGAATCGTCAGGACTCAACGGCACTTCCCCTTCAGGATACTCCACCGGCACCCTGATCTCCTCCAGTCCCCGGGTGACAGTCTTGTCGTGGATCTCCGTCTGGATGGCCCCAGGGCAGATCACATTGATGCGCACCTGCTGCCTGGCCCATTCAAGGGCCAGCATCTTCACCATGGCCACCTGGGCGGCTTTGGAGCAGGCATAGGCGGTGGCTCCGGTGTTACTGAACATCCGGGTGCCGTTGACGGATGCAGTCACAATGACCGACCCGCCCTGTTTCTTCAGATGCGGAATGCTGTGCTTGAGGGTCAGGAAGGTGCCTTTGAGATTGACGTCCAGCGTCTTGTCCCATTCCTCCTCCGTCAGGCTTTCCAGAGGCGCCCAGACCCCGTTGGTGCCGGCATTGGCCAGCACGATGTCCAGACGGCCCCAGTTTCCAATTGCCGCCTCCACTGCGGCCTTGATCTCATTGCTCTTGGAGACATCTGCACAGATGGAGACAGCCCTGCCACCATGGTTTTTGATCTCTTGTTCGGTCTCTTGCAAGTCCTCAAGAGTGGTGCCGGTGAGCACCACGGCCGTCCCGGCATAGGCCAGGGTCTTGGCAGAAGCCCTGCCAATGCCTGAACCGGCACCGGTCACAAGGGCGACACGGCCGGTCAGCGATTGGGAGGGCAGTTGCATGGCAGTAAAAGGGTGATGGCGCTGGCGCAGCTCCTCATGAGCTGCGCACCATCAACACTTCGCACTGCCTGCCTTAAATGGATGTAAGCTCAGCCTTTCCTGCTCAGATCATTCCGAGCTTCATCTTGCCTTCGATGGAGATCATGCCCTGGTTCCAGGCGGGTTCCCACACCAGTTCCACGGCGGCATCATCTATGTCCTCGATGGTCATGATGCGGCTTTGGGCATCAGCTGCGATGGTCGGTCCCATCCCGCAGCCGGGGGCGGTGAGGGTCATCTTGACTACTGCCCGGTTCTTGCCTTCCTCCGTCTGCTCCACCTGGCAGTCATAGACCAGGCCCAGGTCCACGATGTTGACGGGGATCTCGGGGTCATAGACGTTCTTGAGCTGGTTCCAGACCTGCGCTTCCAGGTCGGTGGCACCTTCGGGAATGTTGGAGGAGGCGCTATCGGCATCCTTTTTTGAGGCTTCAGGGTCAATTCCCAGGGCATCCACATCCTTGGCACTGATCCGGGCCAGGCCAAAGTCAGTCGCCACCGTATAGGTGCCGCCCAGGGACTGGGTGATGATCACCTTCATGCCCAGAGGCAGGTTGATGGCATCTCCGCTTGGGATCTGGATGGCTTCAACTTCACGTTTCAGTTCAAGAGAGGAATGCATGGGAAAAGGGGGTGCGTGGCTGGGATGGATATCAGGGTGAGCATGGCTGCGGCTTGCCCTATGTCAACTTGCGTCAAGACCCGCGTTTTGTCTAAACTGAACGGCTTTTCCTTTCCTGTCGGGCAGTGACTCAGAATTGATAAATTCAAACCTCTTGCGCCACCATCAAGAGAGAGATCGCACGTTTACTTACGCCTATTAATATTTTTGCGCATCAAACACGATTTAGTTCACCTTAATTTGTGACACAAGGACGAAAAAGCTGCTTAATTTTTCCATGTGTTTTTACAAATTATGGATTTTATCATTTCAAAGTCTTAATTTTACGATATTAGACAAGTAGATCTGCTGAACCTCACCCTGCCAGACATGCGCCTGCTACTCTCTCTTGACGACATTGAAACCGCCCTTTCCAAGCTGCCAGGCTGGAGAAGAGAGGGCGCGGAATTGATGAAGACCTACCGCTTTCAAACTTATCTCGAAGGGATTGATTTTGTGAATTGTCTGGGCCGGTCTGCGGATGCACTGGACCATCATCCGGACATGTACGTAGGTTGGAAAAAGGTCAAAGTGAAGCTGACCACTCACAGTGCAGGAGGCATCACCCATCTAGATATCCAGATGGCACAGAATGCTGAAAACTGCTGCAAAGAAGCGGAACTGATTTCCGCAGGTGGAGAAGCTTAGAGCTTCTTAAGCAAACCCTGGAGAAGATCCCCCAAACCTTCACCGCTCATCAGATTCTTCAAAACCCGTTCGGTTTTGGGTTTGACCTTGGGATCGGACAATGAACCTGAAGACTCGATATCGAAGGTCATCCGGCCCTGGCTGTCAGAAAGTGACTTGGTAAGAGCACGGGCGATGGATTCACCGAGCTTTGCCTGGGCGATGCCGTTGCTGAGCCGGGTCTGCAATTCCGGACCGGTGGAGAGACGGAGATTGATCTCATGCCTGTCCTTGGCGGCATTGACCCAGGATTTCGGTTCAATGGCCACTTCATATTCGGGAAACACAAACTGTGTGAGACTGCGCGTGATGAAGAGGTCATTGGCGAAGTCGCCACTGACGACGGCATCCTGCATCAAAGGGCCCCCGATGATAATGGGGGAAAGATCCACCCCATATTCCTGGAGCTTGCGCAGTTCCTTGCCTGCAGCCTCGCCGATGGTCATGAAACCGCCCAGGACGGAGCCTTTGGCCAGGGTCAGGCTGAGCTGGGAGAAGGGCTTCCATTCCAGTGTTTTGGGGTTGATGGGCCGGATGTCACCCGTGCCGGAGACGACCAGATGGGCCAGTTCAGCCGGACGCATGGCCCCGTCAATGCGGGCCATGCCGGTGACATCAATGGTGGTGTTTAAAACGGCCTGGATGCGATTGTGGTTGGCGAGGTCCGCCTTGTCCACATCAATGCCGGTGAGCTTGAAGTCCAGGTCACGGATGCTAACCTGAGTGGTGCCGGTGGTGATGTTGAACTGGCCTTTTTCAATGGTGGCGGAACTGACGGCATACGTGAAAGCCGGAGCGGGTTCTTCGGACGCCTGGCTTTCCACTTTGGGAGGAAGAGGCTCTGTTTTTGGGGTGGCGGCGACGGCTTCGGTGCTTCCCGGTTTTTTAAACAAGGCCTCCAGCGTGCTTTTGCCTTCGTCATCCTGGATCTCCGTGACGGAGGGGCTGACAATGCCGACGTGCTCCACAAACAGGCGGCGGTTGATCAGGTCGTCCAGCTTCACTGACAGGGTGAGTTCGGGAATCACCACGACGGCGCTGCCTTCGGCCAGAGGTGTCCTTTCGGCGTAAGCTTTGGCCACTTCGAGGTCTCTGGGAGCCAGGCGTACGTTGATGAATTTGAGGGTGGCCGGATTGGTTAGCAGATTGAGCTTTGCATCGCCCACCTCAGCGCGGCAGTTCCAGTTTTCCTCGGCCAGCTCCACCCAGGTTGCCGGGCCCATCTTCTGCATGATCCACCAGGACGCGGCTCCCAGCGCAGCTCCCGTCAGGACAAAAAGGATGAGGACGACATAGAGGAACTTTTTCATAAGGACAGGTTAGGCCGAATCTGGCCCTGAGGCAAGAAGGTGCTGCCTAGGGTTCGATGACGGATGTTTGTTTGCCCGCAGCGTCCCAGAGCCAGACTTTGCCCGCATCACCGCCGGCGAAGACGGTTTTGGCATCGGAGGTGACGGCGACGCTGTAAAGCATGGCGGCGATGCCGGTGAGTTTGGTCTGTTTGGCGGTTTCGCTGCGCTGGGCACCGTCGTGCTTTTTGAGTTCGGTGTAGATGCTGCCGTTGCCTTTTTCAGTGACGGCGACAAGGGCCTTGCCATCGGGGGTCCAGGCGAGGGCGGTGAAAGCGGTTTTTTTGTCGCCGAGGGTGACGTCCTGCTCTCGGCTTTTGACGTCCCAGACTTTGATTTCGCGGTCGGCTCCGGCGGTGGCAAGCTGGGTGGCGTCTTTGTTAAAGGCGACGGAGAGGACGTGGCTGGTATGGCCCTCATAGGTGGAGATGAGCTTGCTGTCGGCGACCTTCCAAAGGCGGGCCAGCTTGTCGGCGCCGGCACTGGCCAGGGAGCTGCCGTCAGGGGAAAGACGGAGGGCATAGAGGGTGTCGTCGTGGGCTTTCCAGGTGGAAAGCAGCTTCTTTCCTGGCAGGTCTATGCGGTGGATGAATCCGGCACCACCGGTCTCGCCATCGGCGGCGAAGAGGATTTTGCCATCCGTGGTAAGAGCGAGCGCGGTGAGGTTGCCGACGAAGCCGGTGCTGATCTGGCCGGTGGTTTTGAAGGTGGTGATGTCCCAGAGTTTGAGCTGGCGGAAGCCACCCGTGATGAGGGTCGTGCCGTCCTGGGTCCAGGCGAGGGACTGGATGGCTTCTTCGTGACCGCTGAGGCTGCCGAGGCGGGGCCGGTCAGGCTGGGTGAGGTCGTGCAAATGGACTCGGGAACCGGCGGCGATGGCCAAAGTCTTTTCATCCGGGGAAAGGGCCAGGGCGAGAACAGGCTGGTAGGTGACGGGAACCGGGGCCAGGGCGACAGGCTGGGGAACGGGCAGCTCATCGAAGACGCTGGCGTCCCAGACGGCACCCTGGGTGATCCAGTTTTGGAGCGCGGTGACCTGGTCCTTGGAGAGCTGCTTTTTAGGCGGCATGTGGGGATCGGCATCTTCCAGCACCAGCTCGTAGAGAAGGCTCTCCCCTGCCCTGCCGGGGATGACGGAGGTGCCGCTGTCACCACCGAGGATCATCTTTTCCCGGGTGGTGAGAAGCAGGCCACCTTTGGCCTTGCCAGGCTTGTGACAGCCCAGGCACTCATCCCGCAGCACCCGCATGGCCGTCAGTGTATCCGTTTCAGCGGGAGCGGCCGCCTGGGTATGGACGGCGTGGATCGAGAGGGCGATGAGGATGAAACGAAGCATGGAGGGATAAACCCTTATACGGACCGGTCAGGCACTTTCTCCCGTGGGTTTGCGTTCGTTGACGATGCGGTCCACGGCGTGTTTGGTGACGATGTTCCCCTGGGAATCGCGGCCTTTGATGGCCATGGCGGCGACAGGGAATTTCAGCGACAGGGTGCGCAGGTAGAGAGCGGGTTTGAGATGCACCAGGAGGTTCTGCGCGTCGCTTTCTGCCTCGGTTTCGTGGCGCGTGAAGAAGAGTACAAGGCTGCCTGGAGTGCCCTTCGTCAGCGTGTAGGCTTTGTCACGGGTGATGCCGCCAATGCGGAAGCGCTTGGCCATGACGGGGCCGTTTTTGCCATCGCGATAGATGAGGGTATAGACAGCTTCCTCGTCCTTTTTGAAGAGGTTGATGTAGAGCGGGTTTTTGCCGACGTGGATCTTCGGGGCCACCTTGGAGACGGTCATGACGCCATCCTTCGAGAAGAAGATGAGGTCATCCAAGTGGGAGCATTTGCAGATGGGCTCGCCTTCTTTTTTGAGGCCAGTGCCGGCAAAACCTTCTTTGGCATCCAGGTAGAGGATTTCGTTGGCGATGATGACCTGGGCGGCGGCGACGCGGTCAAAGCTGCTGACGACGGTGCGGCGCTCGCGGCCTGCACCGTAGGCTTTTTTCAAGCGCTCAAAGTGGGCGATGGTGTAGCGGGTGAGCTGCTTGAGGTGTTTTTGGACCTGGTCAATGTCCTTCTCCAGATTGAGGATGTGCTGGTCGGCCTCGAAGCTGTTGAATTTGGAGATGCGCTTGATTTTGATCTCGGTGAGGCGGGCGACGTCTTCATCGGTGACGGCCCGTTTTAGAAGGGTGAGATGGGGCTTGAGGCCTTTCCAGATGTTGGCCATGACTTCCTCCCAGGTCTCGGCTTCTTCGATCTTCCGGTAGATGCGGTTTTCGATGAAGATCTTTTCCAGGGAGCTGAAGTGCCATTTTTCCTCCAGTTCGTTGAGCTGGATCTCGAGTTCGGCCCCGAGGAGTTTTTTGGTGTGCTCGGCGCTCTCCTTGAGGAGGTCATTGACGTTGGCAAAGCGCGGCTTGTCATCCTGAATGACGACGGCATTGGGGGCGATGGAAACCTCGCAATCGGTGAAGGCGTAGAGGGCCTGGATGGTCTGCTCCACGTCGGTGCCGGGAGGGAGCTGGACGACGATCTCGACAAACTCGGCCGTGTTGTCATCCACGCGGGCGATCTTGATTTTGCCCTTCTCGTTCGCCGCCACGATGCTGTCCATGACACCGCCGGTGGTGGTTCCAAAGGGAACCTCGGTGATCAGCAGGGTATTCTTTTTGGGCCCTTCCTCAATCTTGGCACGGACACGGATGCGGCCGCCGCGAAGGCCGCCGTTGTAGTCGCTGGCATCCATGATGCCGCCCTGGATGAAATCGGGGACGAGATAGACTTCTTCGCCACGCATGGCGGCGATGCTGGCATCGCACAGCTCGATGAAATTGTGTGGAAGAATGCGGCAGCTAAGGCCAACGGCGATGCCTTCGACTCCCTGGGCGAGCAGGAGCGGAAACTTCACCGGGAGGGTGACGGGCTCTTTATTACGGCCGTCGTAGCTGGCGGACCAGTCGGTGACCTTGGGGCTGAAGACGACGTCGAGGGCGAATTTGGAGAGGCGGGCCTCGATGTATCGGGGAGCGGCGGCGTTGTCGCCGGTGAGGATGTTTCCCCAGTTGCCCTGCATATCAATGAGGAGGTCCTTCTGGCCGATCTGGACCATGGCATCGCCGATGCTGGCATCGCCATGAGGATGGTACTTCATGGTGTTGCCGACGACGTTGGCCACCTTGTTGTAACGGCCGTCTTCCAGCTCATCCATGCTGTGGAGGATGCGCCGCTGGACGGGCTTGAGTCCGTCGTTAATGTGGGGCACCGCGCGCTCGAGGATCACGTAACTGGCGTAGTCCAGGAACCAGTCGCCATACAGATCGTCAATGGGCTTGATCTCAATGGGAGCACTGTCCGCCAGGATGGGGGAGGAATCTTCGGTTTTGGTAGGTTTCTTGGCCACGATTAAAAAAAGGGGATGAGACGGAGGGCGAGCATAGACGCTCAGGTCCGGCTGGCAAGCGATGGGAGAGGGGAAGGAGTGCTCTTCCCGCTAGAGCGGGATCAGCTTTAGCGCTGAGTGCAGGAATTGAGGGAGAGGGTAAAAAAAAGATTTTGGGCAGAAGATTTTCCCAAACCACTGATGGCCGGTAAATCGGCATCATAGGCATGGACGGCAAACGCACCATCCTGGGCGTCAGAGACGATCACTCAGGCAAGGCTCAAAGAGCGCGTGGGATTTTACGCCAAAAGCGCCCCCAAACTCGCCTCCTGGATGGAGGCCAACATTCCGCAAGGCTTCGCGGTTGACGGCCTGCCGGCAGCTCATCAGCGCCGGATTCGCACCAGCAACGCCATCGAGCGCGTCATCAACCAGGAGGTCAAGCGCCGTCCACAGGTCCTCACGATCTTCCCCAACGAAGCCTCTCTGCTGCACCTCGTCTCAGCCCCTGCTCTGAGAGCAGAACGACGAATGGAGCACCGGTAAAATTTACCTCAACATGAACTCACCTGATCCATCGCGAACCTGATTGACACTTTTACAGAATGAACTTTGCCCGGCCAAGGACCACCTACTCCGAAGGAGTAGCCCTATCGACCCGAGCCGGTCTAACATGGCTTCGAGATGATGGGGCAACCCTGACGGGTTGAACTTCCGCGCTAACGCTTCGTTTCCCTTACCGGAGGTCTGGCTCGTCAAGACTCGCCTGACCCTCCGGCTACTCATGGGGCAGCCCTGCGAGCTGATGGGCGGAACCAAAACCACAACACTTAACTTGTGAGATTATTCTTTTCATCTTGATTAAGTTAGTCCAGCAGACCGATGCTACACAGTGAAAGCCAGCTCAATGGTCTTTCTGTTCAAGAAGACATTCATGTTCGCTTTTATATAAGAAAGCAAAGATGTCAAAATGATTCCCCGATCCCATATGTCATTCAGAAAATCTGACTCGGCATCATCCAGTTCAGCGGCTAAGGTTTTTCTACGGTCAATTGTCAATCGCTCAATCCGTACAAGGTCTTCCTCTGAATTGCAATCAAGTCCGTAACGGCCAAGAACTGCCTCGATAGAATGCTTCCATAAATTGAGCCTTTCGACGTTCAATACACCAATTGCAGCCAAGCCCCTGCTGATGACTGCGTAATTTTCATTTGTGATTAGATCGTTGATACCATTTCCATAAGTGGAGTCGAAATTCCACGCATTCAGCACAACTTGCTCTTCATGATATAGAACAGTGTAGGGGACCGTTGACAGAATGCTCCATAACTGAAAGAGCACTTCAGCCGGATTGGCATTCTTCTGGATAAGGTCGTTAATATCGTAATTCATGAGGAGCGTTCTGCCAGCAGGTTGACCGGCACTTTATCTTAATCCCATTCACCGCACCTGCCCTTTGCTGCGCACCTGCTCCAGCAGGCCAGTGAGCTCTTTGACCTTATCAGGCTTTTCGGCGTAGAGGTTGTGCTTTTGGGCGAGGTCGGTGGAGAGGTCGTAGAGTTCGCCTTCGTGCTCGTTTTTCGCGTAACCAAACTCTTCGTTATACCAGGCGGGGACTTTGCTCTGGGCACCGGATTTGGCAGCGACGAGGAGCCAGTTTTGGTGGCGTAGGGCGTAGGCGTCTTCTTTGGTGTTGTGGACGATGGTGGTGCGGGGGCTGGGGGCGTTTTCTTTCCAGACGGGGAGCTGGTTATAGCTGTCATTAGCGGAGCCTGCGGGGATCTCGGCACCGATGATGGCGGCGACGGTGGCGAGGATGTCCACTTGGCTGGTGAGGGCATCGCTGACGGTGCCGGGCTTCACCACGCCGGGCCAGCGGACAACGAAGGGCAAGCGGTGGCCGCCTTCATGGAGGTCGCGCTTCACTCCGCGCAGGGGGCCGGAGCTGCGGTGGCCGAAGTTCTGGATGCGGGGGTAGGCATAGTGCTCAGCACCGTTGTCAGCGGAAAAGATGACGAGGGTGTTGTCCGCAAAGCCGTTGGCCTCCAGCGCCTGGAGGATCTGCCCGGCCTTGGCATCGGTCTGCACCATGAAGTCGCCATAACCTCCGGCCTGGGATTTGCCAGTGAACTCATTGGTGGGCACGATGGGGGCGTGCGGGGAATTGAACGGGACGTAGAGAAAAAACGGTCCCTCTTTGCCCTTCTGCTGGCCGATCCATTTCACGGCCTGGTCACGCAGCCGGGGCACGACGGCGTAAAAGTCCCAGCCGGGCGTCATGGGACCCGGACGGGCCTCCCAGTTGCCTTCGCGGGTCTCGGGAGTGATGGTGAGCGGCTCGGACGGGACGGTGATGACACGGTCGTTTTCAAACCAGGCGTAGGGCGGGAAGTTGGGCACGTCGTCGCCAAAGTAATAGTCGAACCCATGGGACAATGGGCCACCGGAGACGGGCTTGCCCCAGTCGAAATCGCCGGAGGCAAAGACGCGGTGGCGGCCACGGGCGTCCATGACGGGTTCGGCTCCGGGTTTGAGGATGTCGTCCCAGTTCCAGCCGAGGTGCCACTTGCCAATGCAGGCGGTGCGGTAGCCCTGGGTCTTGAGCAACTCAGGCAGAGTGGTATCGGCCTCGTCCAGCACGGGTTTGTCAAAGGAGTTCACAATGCCATGCATCTTCCGCCAGTGGAAGCGGCCCGTCAGCAGGGCGTAACGGCTGGGCGTGCAGATGCCGGAGGAGCTGTGCGCATCCGTGAACCGCATGCCCTGGGAGGCGAGCTTGTCGAGGTGCGGCGTCGGGATTTTTGAATCCGGATTCTGCGCGCCGAGGTCGCCATAACCCATGTCATCGGCATACAGAATGACGATGTTGGGGCGGCTTTCGGCGGCAGGCAGGGAGAGGCAGGCCAACCAGAGAGGCAGGAGGAGCAGGAGGCGGAGCGGTTTCATAAAGTTTGTTAGGCGGCGGGTCAGGCCTTTTTCTTCGGGGTGTTCTTGCCTTTTTTCGGCTTGCGGGAAAAGCGGTGCTTTTGCAGGGCGTCCCATTCCCAGACGCCGCTGCGCTGGGCCCAGGCCTGCCAGAGGGTGGAGAGTTCGCTGAGCTTTTCGGGCTGTGCGGCGGCTTGGTCGTGCTGTTCGGCGCGGTCGGTTTTCAGGTTGTACAGGGCCCATGGGCCACGGCCTTTGGCGACGGCTTTCCAGTCGCCCAGGCGGACGGATTTATTGCCTTCATGCTCCCAGTAAAGGGGACGTTCCGGCAGGGCGGTGGTCTGGCCGGCAGGCAGGGAGAAGACCGGGCGCAAGCTGAGGCCTTCCATCGGCAGGACGGGTTTTTCATTCCGCGTTTGCGGATAAGTGGCCGCGCCGATGTCCACCAGGGTGGGCATGAGATCCATCACGTGCGCGGGGTCCTGGCGGAGTGCGCCTTTATCTGCGATGCCCGCCGGCCAGTGGACGATGAGGGGCGTGGCGATGCCGCCTTCATGGGTGAAGGTCTTGAATTTGCGGAAGGGGGTGTCGGAGACGTTGGCCCATTCCAGCCCGGCGCTGGCATAGGAGAGGCCGGTGCCGATGGGGGCATCTTTCATGCCCCGGCTGAAGCCGCCCGGGCCGCCCTCTGCCGAGCAGCCGTTGTCCGAAAGGAAAAGAATGAGTGTGTTCTCCAACTGGCCAAGTTCCTTCAATGCAGCGACGAGGCGGCCGACGTTTTGATCCAGGCAGTCCACCTGGGCGGCATAGACAGCCATGCGTTTTGACAATGCTTTTTGTTCGGCAGCGGAGAGGGCGGACCATTCACCGGCCTGGTCATCGCGGGGGCTGAGCACGGCTTCCGGCGGCACGATGCCCAGCTCCTTTTGACGGGCGAACCGCTGCTCCCGCACGGCATCCCAGCCGATGTCATAACGGCCTTTGTATTTGGCGATGTCCGCCGGCTTGGCCTGCAGGGGCCAGTGCGGGGCGATGTGGGCGAGGTAAAGGAAGAAGGGCTTGCGGGTCTCCGTGACGGCTTCTTTGATGAAGTCCAGAGCGTGGTCGGTGAAGGTTTCAGTGGCGTAAAAATCATCGGGCAGTTCGACCGTCACGGAGCCATTGACGAAGAAGACCTCCTTGCGGATTTGCAGGGTGTCTTTGAAATAGACTCCGCCGCCCGAAGGGCTGCCCCAGTAGCGGTCGAAACCCCGGTCCAGCGGCCACTGGCCCGGTGCGGAGCCGACATGCCATTTACCCGTCATGAGGGTGGTGTATCCGGCGGGCTTCAGCGCCTCGGCCAGAGTGATGCAGCGGTCGTTCAGATAGCCCTGATAGGAGGGAATGCCGTCATTGGGGGCCATGTGACCGACCCCGGCCTGATGTTGGTGCAGGCCCGTGAGCAAGGCGGCGCGGGTGGGGCAGCAGCGGGAGGTGTTGTAAAACTGGGTGAAGCGCAGTCCGCCCTTGGCCAGGGCATCCAGATGCGGTGTCTCGATCTCGCTGCCATAACAGCCGATGTCGGAATAACCCAGGTCATCCGCCAGGATGACGACAATGTTCGGCTGCTTGGAAAAGGCAGGCTGGAAGGCTGCCAGGCAGGTGAACAGGAGGGAGAGGAGGAGCGGCAGGCGGATCATGGAACAGGGTGGGAAACGAAAGAAGACGGGCGGGATTGCGGGGAATTGTGCGGAGGAGGAGGCAGGAGGACTGGGGCGCGGGGATTTTTTGACAGGATTGCAGGATTGGCAGGATTTACAGGAGGGGAAGGGGTTGGGACCTGGGGTTTTGAGGTCTGGGGAGGGAGGGAGACTGGGGGTTGGGGTGCGGTTTTTTAAACAGGATTAACAAGATGGCAGGATTAACAGGATTTGGAGAGGGGGTTTGGCGGGATGGATGGAATATTTTTTTATGATGTTCGTTGGCGGACGGGAGGCTGGTGGAGGGGATTGAGGCGGGCTTACTTTTTCGCGAAGGTATCGCTGAGGACGATCTGTTCGATGAGGGTGCGGAGGCCGTAGTTGGATTTGGCGGTGGTGGTAAGGATGGTGTCCACCTGGGGGCGGTCCATGGACTCGATGCGGCGGCCGCAGGCGTAGGCGAGGAGCTTTTCGGTGAGCATGCGGGCGAACTGGTCCTGGCGGGCAACGAGGATCTTTTTCAGGCCGGCGACGTCCTGGAAGGACTGGCCGCCGGGGAGCTCGCCTGCGGCGTCAATTTTGGGTCCCTGCTTTTTTCCCTGTTTGTAGTGGGTGCGCCAGGCGCCGATAGGGTCGTAATTTTCCAGGGCGAAGCCGAGGGGGTCAATCTTTTGATGGCAGTCGTAGCAGCCGGGATTGTCGCGATGTTTGATGATGATCTCACGCATGGTGGTGGCACCGCGCACGTCGGGGTCAATGGGCGGCACGTCATCAGGAGGAGGTGCGGGCGGGGTGCCGAGGAGGTTTTCCAGCAGCCAGACGCCGCGTGTGACGGGGGAGGTCTCGATGCCGTTGGCGCTGACGGTGAGCACGCTGCCCTGGCCCAGGAGGCCGCCGCGCTGGGGATTGGTGAGCTTGACCTGGCGGAACTCGTGGGCCTTTTCCGGCGGACTGATGGGGCCGAGGCCGTAGAGGGTGGCCAGGGGCTGATTGACAAAGGTGAAGTCGGCGTCCAGGAAACGGACGAGGCTGCCATTGGTCTCCAAAAGGTGGCGCATGAAGAGCTGCGTCTCCCGCTTCATGGCGGGCTGAAGGGCGCTGGCGTAATACTGGCTGAAGGCCTCGCGGTCCGGCGGCATGTCGCCGAGGCTGCGCAGGTTTAACCAACTATTGAGGAAGGATTCCACAAACGCATCTGACCGGGGGCTGGCGAGGAGGCGGCGGGCCTGGGCCTGAAGAACGGCGGGCTTTAAAAGCGCGGCGCTGTCCGCCAGGGCACGCAATTCGGCATCCGGCAGGCTGCTGGTGAGGAAGTAGGAGAGGCGGGAGGCGAGGGCATGGGCGGTGAGGCGGCCCTGGTCATCCACGGGCTCGGCCAGGTAGATGAAGGCGGGCGCGCACAGCACTGCCTTGAGCCCGTCCTTCATGGCGGCATAGGGACCGGCACCGGACTGCTGGCGGGATTTCACGACGGCCATGACGCGGTCCACCTCATCCTCCTGCACGGGGCGGCGGTAGGCGCGGGTGGCAAAGGTGTGGATGATTTCGCGGATGCGCTCCGGGGTAAAGGGCCGGTCCCCCAAGACGGCGCGCTGGGTGGCAGGCGGCCACTGGTCCAGGATGGGGCCGCGGATCTGCACCTCGTGAATGCGGATGTGCGGCATGAAGCCGTACTTCAGCACCACACGCCGGGCCTGGAAGATGCCGAGGTCCTGGCGCTCATGCTCAGGCCACTGGTCCTTGTATCTGCGCGCCACCTGCTGGAACGCCTGGCGGCTGCCGGCCATGCCATTGGGAAAGGTGAAGCGCGGCATCTGGCCTTTGTGCAGGGGCACGGTGAGGGTGTACCATTCCGGGTCGCCATCGGTGAGCGTGACCTCGGCAAGCTGCGGCTCAATGGGCTGCGGATGGTGCAGCGGCCCGGCTTTGGCGTCGCCCGGCACGAGGCCTAACCGAAAGGGTTGCGCGGTTTCGCGGCCAAAGATTTCGGGATCATACGGATGCTCGCGGTTCATGGCCTGGGCCATGACGCGGATCTCATACACGCCATCCGCAGGCACGCCATCGCGGAAGCCTGATACGGGCACATAGCCGCCCTCGTGCTTGTCATTGTCCGGCACCTCATAGACACAAAGGTAGCGGTTGTCATAAACTTGCTTGTGCGGAAAGCTATGTTCCTGCTGCGGGTGGAAATTGCCTTTGAATGTCCATATTTTCTCCTGAGGCCGCTCGCGCTCGCCCAGGGCTTTTTCAACCACCTGGTCGGCGGCATCCAGGTACTGCGCCAGCAGGTAACCGGAGGTCTGCAGGACATCCCCCAGGTTGTCCATGTGATCGGCCATCTGGTCGCGGGGAAACTTGGTGGTGGGGTCAAAGAGGCGCATGTCCAGCGCAAAGAGATCTCCCACGGTCTGGATGTATTCGCGGCGGTTCAGGCGGCGCAGGACGGTCTGGCCGCCGGTGCTGCGAAACTGCGCCCGCGCAGCGGTAACGGCCTGGGTCAAAGCGGCGACGGCTTCTTTGGCCTCATCCGCCGTAGGCTGGGGAGATTTTTTCGGCGGCATGTCACCGAGGGTGACCTGGTCAATGATGTCCTGGAGGTCCAGGACGTCATCCGCCTTGGTGGCCGGCAGGGTCAGCAGGTCAAAGCGGCGGTCGCCCTTTTGTTTTTCGGCACCGTGGCAGTCGAGGCAATAGGTTTGGAGGAAGTCGGCGGGGGAAGCGGCAGCGAATGACGAATGCAGAATGACGAATGACGAAATGAAGAGCAGTGGGATGGAGATTTTCATTGATAGTGGCCGGACGTCTTTGTCATTTGTTCCCGCACGGGGGATCATTCGTCATTCGGGATCATACGTCGTTACGCAAAGTTGGTTAGCGTGCCGCTGCCGATGCCGAACTTGTCCACCTCCAGGCCGAAGCGCTGGAGCATCGTGGTGTAGAGATTGCACAGGGGTTGCCTGCCGGGGCCGGTCATGGGGTAGGCGCGGTGCTGGCCGTGTTGGAAGGCGCCGCCGGCGAGGATGATGGGCAGGTTGGTATTGGTATGGGCATTGGCATTGGCCATGCCGCTGCCGAAGAGGACCATGGAGTGGTCCAGCAGGGTGCCGTCGCCGTCCTCGATGGACTTCAGCTTCGTAAGGAAGCGAGCGAACTGCTCCATCTGGTATTTTTCCAGGCGGAGGAGGCCATCGATGTTTTCCTGCACCTGGCCGTGGTGGGAGAGGGCGTGGTAGTCCTTTTTCAGATCAAAGGAGGAGGCTTCAAACCCGCCGGCGATCTCCAGGGTGGCGATGCGGGTGGAATCCGTCTGGAGAGCCAGGGCCATGAGGTCGTAAAGGACGGGGAGGTCGGAGACGAAGCCGGTGTTTTCCGGCTCGGGCATGCCGGGGGCGGGCTTGGGGACATCGGACCAGCGTTTGCTGAGCTCGAGCTGCTTTTCCACATCGCGGACGGAGGTGAAGTATTCGTCCAGCTTTTCCTGGTCGCGCTTGCCCAGGCGGGTGTGGAGGGATTTGGCATCGCCATGGAGGGCATCCAGGATGGAGCCCTGGAGGGCAAGGCGGTCCTGCGTGCGGGTGCGGTCGGCGGCGGCCTCGGAGATGAAGAGCTTGCGGAATAGCTCGCGCGGGCCGGGGACCGGGGGCACGCGGGTGCCGCTGCGGGTCCAGGACATGAGGCAGCCGCCGTGGATGCCATCCTCGGACCCGATGGTGAGGGAGGGGAAGCGGGTGGCACCGCCGATGGTCTCGGCCGCGAGCTGGTCCAGGGTGATGTTGCCATCCGGCATGCCTTTGGCATCCATGGTACGGACGCCGCTGAGGTAGGAATGGATGGCGAAGTGGCCGCCTTTGTGCCCGTGATCCAGGCCGGAAAAGAGCGTGAAGTCCTTCTGATGCTCTGCCAGCGGCTGCAGCAAAGGAGGCAGGTCATAGCCTGCGCCGGTCTGGGTGGGAAAAAAGGCGGGCTGGTAAAAACCCAAGGCATTCCCCACGGCGACGATGCGCTGCGGGCGGGCGCCTTTCACGGCGGCACCGGCCTGGCTCGCGACCGCGCTGCCGGCCCCGAGGACCTTTTGGGTGAGCGATTCCATGAGTGGCAGAGCCAGCGTGACTCCGGCAGATTTCAGAAAGAACCGGCGGCTGGAAAGGTGGGGGCGCGTGGACATAGGCAGAGGGGGATACGCCCTGGAAACGGCGGGGAGCGCGGGAGCTTTCGGGGAAATGGCAGAGGGGAGAGTTTAGACAGGATTGCAGGATTGGCAGGATTTATAGGAGGGGGATGAGGGCCTGAGGGGCAATCTGCATGAGGGGGCAGCGTAAACACTAAAGGTTATGCCAGGTTGACTCCTACGGGAGGCGAGGAACTGTCCCTTCCCCCCATGTTGAGCCATACTTCATCTCCACCTTTTGCCGAGGGTTTTCGGCCAGCCAATCTTTCCGCCAGGAGTGTGAAACAGGCGGCACGTCTGAGCCTGGGCCTGTGGCTGCTAGCAGGCGCTTCATTAGCGGCAGAGCCAGGCGTCCCTCAACTGGTGGTTACCGACGCTGCGGCCGTGACAGCCGTCTCAGGGATTCCTTCGGACCTGGGCACCTGGGACTTTCCCGCCACCCACGCTGCGCGGCCCGCCCAGGTTTCGGCCATCGCCAACGGCTCTTCTCATTCAATGGTCCTCAAGACGGATGGAAGCGTGGCCGGGTGGGGCTACAACATTTCCGGCCAAACCACACCACCCGCGGACTTGGGCCCGGTATCTTCGATTTCTTCAGGTTCCGGTTTCACCCTCGCCATAACGGCCGATGGTACGGTCCGCGGCTGGGGCTTCAGCTACCAAGGGCGGTTGCCGGTGCCGCCGCTGGTGGACGTCATCAGCATCTCAGCGGGAGGTGGGCATAGCCTGGCCCTGAAGAGGGACGGCACCGTGGTGGCGTGGGGAGACAACTCCAGCGGCCAGTGCACGGTGCCTGAGGGCTTGACGAATGTGATTGCCGTGGCGGCCGGGAACCTGCATTCTCTGGCGCTGCGGTCCGACGGCAGCGTGGTGGCCTGGGGAGACAACCGGTCAGGCCAGTGCGACGTCCCTGCGGATGTGATCAATGTGGTGGCCATCGCGGCCGGGCAGTGGCACTCGGCCGCCTTGCTGGCGGACGGCAGTGTGCGCTATTGGCGGAGATACTGGCCATTAGGCAACCGCCCTGCTGCAGAATCTCTGCGGGACGTCGTCGCCATTTCAGCGGGCGGTTACAGTGTGATGGCCTTGCGCAGGGGCGGCAGCGTGGTCGCCTGGGGAACCTATGAGGCGAACATCCCTGCGGGCTTGGAACAGGTGGTGAGCGTTTCCGCGGGTTATGTTCGTGGAATGGCCCTGCATGGGGATGGAACGGTGACCAACTGGGATGATCCAGGCTACTACACCCTCTGGCCCAGGATGCCGCGTGAACTTGCGCCCCCAATGACCGGTCCGGACCGCGAATTTACCCATCTGGCATATCTTGAAAACCGGGGGACGGCGGTGCTGACGGATGTCCAGGCGGTGATCGAAGGGCCGGATGCAGACCAGTTCTCCGTCTTGATGACGCAGGTGAACAACATCGCCATCGGTGGAGAAAGCGCCTTTGCTGTTCGTTATCTTCCCACCCGAAGCGGCAGCCTCCATGCTGAGCTGAAGATTTACAGCAATGCTCCGGACAGTCCCTTTGTGATCCCTTTGCAGGGCGCTGGCAGATTCATCCTCGACCTCACCGCCAGAAAGGCCGGGGGCCGTGCCAGAAACTTCACCTATGGGCCGCTGAGGCTGGACCGGCAGACCGGCCTTCTGCTGCGGGAGATTCGCTTCACCAACACCCTGGGAGTGGGCCTCAACGGACTGCGGCTCATTCTGTCACGGGTGCCAGACGGCGTGTCCGTTTTCAGCAGCAGTCCGGGAGATGAGGAGGGAACTTTGGAAGTCCTTTATTCAGCCGCCATCGGGGCCGGGGAGACGGTCAAGTTTGATCTCGTCTATCATGATCCCAAACGGCGGAAGGCCGATACCATCCTTCCGTCCATCCGGGCAGAGGTCATAGGAGAAGCGGCTTCGATCTCCCCGCCAGTGGAAGGCGAGATGGTGCCTCTCACCCGCATCGTCATCAAGCCCCAGGGGCCTCTCTTGAGATGGAAAGCCAAAAAGAACGCCCTGTATGTGGTGGAGTACTCGGATGATGGCGGTGCCGTCTGGCAGAGTGCCATCCATGTCATTCGCGCCACCACATCCACGGTCAAGTGGGTGGACCGCGGGCAGCCGGAAACCTGGACGAAACCGGCGATCAGCCGGGGCGGGAAAAGGACTGAGCGGCAGTATCGGATCAAGCTGCAGCAGTCACTTTAACGTCTGGCCCGTCCAAGGGACCTCCATCATGGCCCCTTGCTGGGCCCCACGCCTTTCTGCGCCTCCCTAAGCTCCTTATACAGATCCAAAACCTCTCGCTGGATATCGGCGGCTTCTTGGGAATCTATGTCCGGTTGCTTTAGCTGAGTTTGCAGGCGTTGCAGTTGTTGCTGGAGACGTGTACAAGAAAGAATTTGTAAACTATGTTTTACATCAATTAATTCACCAGGGGGTTTGCCAAATTGCCGTATATTGGTGATGGCGTTCTGATAGCTTTGATCCAGGGTCGATAAATAGCTATTAAATGATTCTTCGTTTGTGGGATCAAAGTCTGCGAGCCAGAGGGAAGACAATAAATCCATCCCTGGTAGGTCATCTAAAATTTTCGGGTCGCCATTTTGGCGCATCCATGAAAGGAGTTCAAAGTCCCCTAGCGTTAGACGGCAAAGCATCAAAGCAATTGGGTTTTGAATAGCTAAGAGCTTCTCCACGGAATTTTGAGAGACTTCTTCTTTTTTGTTACGGTTAGGAACTCCCTTCGCGGCCTTTACCACAAGCTTGCGCATGATTTCATCTGAGATGCCCAGGCTGCGGGCCACGCGCTGGATGGTCGTCTCCTTAGCCATGGGTGTGTCGAAGAGCTTGACGTTCTCCGCCATCTCCTCGGCGAATTTAATCCGCTCGCGCATCTCCGTGAGATCGCGCCGGGAGCCGACGCTGGCCAGTTGATAATCCACGAAGTCTTTGGCCGATTTGACCAGCTCGCCAAAGGCGTCCACGCCGTTTTTGCGGATGTAGGAATCCGGGTCCTCGCCTTTGGGAAGCGTGGCCACTTTGACAATGAGCCCATAGGGGGCCAATGCCTGGAAGGCACGCTCGGCGGCCTTGTAGCCGGCGTTGTCGGAATCGTAGCAGAGCACGATTTCATCGGCCTGGCGCTTGAGGGCCTTGGCGTGATATTCGGTAAACGCGGTCCCCTGCCCTGCGACGACGTTTTGAAACCCGGCCTCATAGACCATGAGGGTGTCGATCTGGCCTTCGCAGACGATGGCCTGCCCGGCTTTGGAAATGGCGCGCTTGGATTTGTCGAACCCGAAGAGGACTTTGCTTTTGTTGAAGAGCAGCGTCTCGGGCGAGTTCAGGTATTTGGCGGCCTTGGCATCGGCTTCCAAAACGCGGCCGCTGAAGGCGATGACCTCGCCGTTGTCATTGCGGATGGGAAACATCAGGCGGTGCCGGAAGCGCGGGTAGGCATCGCCGCGTTCCTCGCTGGTGGCCAGGATGCCCGCCTCGATGAGCAGGCCGGAGCCGACCTTGTTTTTCATGGCCCATTCGCGCAGCGGCGGCGTGTTCGGCGGTGCGTAGCCGAGCTGCCAGTTCTTGGCCACCTCCGCCGTGATGCCACGGTTTTTCAGATACTGGCGCGCGGCATCGGCCATCGGGTGCTTCATGAGCAGCTGGTGATACCAGGCGGAGATCTCCTGATGCACGCGGATGAGGGCGCTGCGCTGCTTGGCGATGGCCTCCGCATTGGCATCCCACACTTCCTCCTCGATGCGGATGCCCGCGCTGTCCGCCAGGCGTTTCACGGCCTCCATGAACGTGAGCCCGTCATGCTCCATGACAAAACGAAACGCATTCCCGCCCGCGCCGCAGCCGAAGCAGTGGTAGGAATTCGTGGAAGGCCGCACATTGAACGAAGGCGACTTTTCGTTGTGAAACGGGCACAGGCCCACCCAGTTCGTCCCCGCCCGGCGCAGCTTCACGGAGCGCCCCACCAGGTCCACGATGTCCGTGGCGGCGAGCACTTGCTGCAGGGTTTCTTCCGGGATGCGAGGCATGGGGCAGACAACATGGAGCGCCGACGATCCGTCGGCATCGGATTTTTTTCAAAGCTGGCGATTCGTCGTCTCTCCATACCGCCTCAGGCGCAGCCACAGCAGCGACGCCGCCAGCGTTCCCAAAAACCACCAGGGCCACCAGGTGAGGCTGGTGGCAAAGACCCGCGTATCCTCCGCAGGCAGGCCCATCCGCCCCTGCAACCAGCCGGTGTGCCAGCCGAACAGCAGCGTCATCACGCCATAGGCCAGGTTCATCGTCAGCCCACGAAAGCTCAATGCCGTGGCGCGGCGGGAGGAATCCACAATGGCATTCAGATAATGCGACAGGAAGAACTGCAAAAAGCGCATGCCCAGCATCAGCGGCACCACCAGCGCCACACCGGCAAAACCCGGCTGCGGATGCGCGGCGAACCACAGGCCGGTGAAGGTCATCACCGTCAGCCAGGCAAAGTTTCCTTTCAAACTTCCCTTCGTGGCCATGCGCTCCATGAGGCCCGCCGTGGCCAGGCCGAGGAGGGAAGCGACCGTACCAATGACGCCATACCAGGCCTCCGAGATGCCGACGAGGCGGTAGAAATTGCTGCTGACCGTGAGGAAGAGGCGGATGATGCTGTCAAACAACACGCCCAGCAGGATGAGCGTGAAGGCCGCCTGCGTGTTCCAGATCCAGCGCCCGGTTTCCAAAATGCGCCCCAGCGCCAGCCGCGCCTCATGCAGCCATCCGCCTCCCGTTTTCAGCGCCTCGCTTTCTGCCATTACTGGCTCCTTCATGCGCAGCGTCACCAGCAGGCAGGCCACTCCGATGAGGAAATTCAGCCCCAGCGGGATCTTCATCGTCCACTCACGGCTGAGGTCGTTGAAACCGATCCAACCAAGCGCCGCCGTGACCTTTTCATGATCATAGAGCAGGCCGCCGCTGATGGAGGTGATGATGAAGCCAATCGCCATGGCCCGGCTGAGCTGGGCCATGAGCCGGGGCCACATCGCTGGTCTTTCTGCCTCTGGAAGCGAGTCATAGGCCAGCGCCTCATCCGCGCCGCTGGCCGCCGCCTCCGCCGTGCCGCTGAGGATGCGGTTCAGCACAAACAGCCACAGCACCACGTCACGATTTCCCACCGGCATGAGGCACAGCACCGCCATCTCCGCCACCATCAGCCACCCGGCGGCCACGATGAGCGGCCTTCTGCCAAACTGGTCCGCCAGCGCACCAGACGGCACTTCCAGCAGGACAATCGTAATGGCCCACACCACATTCAGCGCGGCGAACTCCCCAATGCTCAGCCCCAGATCCAGAAACAGGACGGTGAAGATGGGATAATAAAGGCGGCAGTTAAACAGCAGCCGGAACCAGATGAACAAACGGGCATTGAGAGGCATGGGAGTATCAGTAAAACGGTATGCAGTGTACAATATGCAGTTTTCAGACCCGGGACTCCGAAAACTGAAAACGGTTTCCTCAAAGCCCGCCAAAAAAACAGTTCTTCCCGTTACCGCCCGGCCACTTTGCCGTTAGACCTCCCGTGGCCCCTTCCCTCCAAAACACCCTCTTCGGCCTGGTCTTCCTGGCGGTCCTCTTCCTGGTCATCGAGCGCGGTCTGGGTCGGGCACGGGGACCACTGCTGCGGCGTGGGTGGCTGACGGATGTGGGTTATTTCTTTTTCACCCCTTTTGTGACGCGGGTGCTGACCAAGACGGGCCTCATCCTTCCGGCGGCGCTTCTGGTCTGGTGCGGAGTGGCCAGTGTGGAGGACTTCCGGCAGCAGTCGTATGCGGGTTTTGGTCTGGTGGGCGGCCAGCCGCTCTGGTTGCAGGCAGTGGAGATTTACCTACTGGCGGACCTGTTGGGTTACTGGAGCCACCGCCTTTTTCATGGCGGGCGCTGGTGGCCCTTCCACGCGGTGCATCACAGCTCCGAGGACCTGGACTGGCTGAGCAGCATCCGCGTGCATCCGGTGAATGACCTGGTGAACAAATTTATCCAGGTCACGCCGCTGCTGCTGCTCGGGTTCAATCCCTGGGTCACCCTCTCCACCGCACCACTTTTCACCCTGTATGCCATCTTCCTGCATGCGCGGGTGGACTGGGACTTCGGCCCGCTGCGCTATGTCATCGCCACGCCCGTTTTCCATCGCTGGCACCACAGCCGCCAGAGGGAGGCCTGGGATAAAAACTTCGCGGGTTTGTTTCCCGTGTGGGACCTGCTGTTTGGCACCTTTTACATGCCACGTGGCCGGGTGCCGGAGGACTTCGGCATCACGGAGCCCTTCCCGCAGCACCTGCCCGGCCAGCTTTGGGAGCCCGTGCGGCGGCTCTGGGGGCGGAAAGCGGCGGCGGATGAGAATGTCTAATTTGGGCCTTTTTACCCCTGCCGCAATTCCAGGCTTGCAACCGGGTGATGGTTTCATGTTTCTGAGTACGTTCCCTTTTGCCTCATGAACCGCCGTTCCTTTTTCCGCTCCACCACCGCCCTGGCCACCGCTTCCGCCGGCTTGGCCATGACCCCCCGCGCCGCCGCCGTCTCCATTGACAAAGCCGCCGCCGATCCCGCCTACAAAATCAAAAACAGCGGCATCAAGCACACGCTTATGGGCTGGTGCTGGAAGCCGATGGACATGCTCGTCCTCGCGCAACACGCCAAGGACATCGGCCTCGTCGGCATCGAGGGCATTGATAAAAAACTGTATCCTGAGGTGAAGAAAATGGGCCTCGGCATCAGCCTCGTCGGCTCGCACGGCTTCGCCAAAGGCCCGTGCAATCCCACTTATAAAGATGAAGTCATCAAGGCCCTGACGGACAGCATTGACGTGGCCGCCGATGTCGGGTGCAAAAAAGTCATCACCTTCACCGGCATGAAATACGACGGCATGGACCGCGACCAGGCTATCCAAAACTGCCTGGACACCTGGAAGGTCGTCCTGCCGCATGCCGAGAAAAAAGGCATCACCCTCGTGCTGGAGCACCTCAATAGCCGTGATGACACCCATCCCATGAAAGGCCACCCAGGATACTTCGGCGATGATGTTGACTTCTGCGTGGACCTCATCAAGCAGGTCGGCAGCGAGAACTTCAAGCTGCTCTTTGACATCTATCACGTCAGCATCATGAACGGCGACGTCATTCGCCGTCTGCGTCAGCACAAAGAATACATCGGCCACCTGCACACCGCCGGCAATCCTGGCCGCTGCGAGCTGGACGAGAACCAGGAGATCAACTACCCAGCCATCATGAAAACCGTCCTGGAGATCGGCTATCACGACTACGTCGCCCACGAATTCATCCCGACTTGGGACGATCCGGTGCTGGCGTTGCGGCATGCCTGCATGGTGTGTGATGTTTGAGGTTTGCCTGGTTTACAGGAGACATTCTTTCCGAACATAAATGAATCAGCTCAAAGCCGCAGGTCGCTGGGCCGTCAGTGAGAGAGGTCGCTCCACGATCCGAAAGTGGAGCTTTCGGTCTGCCTTGATTTTCAGCGCCGTGACGGTTTTGTGCTGGGTTGATTTCCTGGCATTAAGTTACCTGGAACAGAGTAGTTTTCGACCAGAGGATGAGTTCGAATACTTTATATATGAATGTCCGTCATTTCCTTTTCTGATTGCTGGGTTTTATGCTGCATTCGGAGCCATCATCCTCCTGGTGGCGGGAGGTTTGCTGATGCTTTGTGAGTTTGCACTTTCGCAAGCAGCCCACAACGGAAACGGGCCACCGGCAGCGCCGGTGACCCGTTGAATCGTTTTGAAGGAGCCTTAAAGCAGGCCCAGGGAGCGCAACACATCCGTATTGACGTTACCCGTCACCGCCAGACGGCGGTCCCGCTGATAACGTGCGACTGCATCCCGCGAGCCAGGCCCCATGATGCCATCGATGGGCCCCCGGTAATAGCCGCGCTGGGCCAGAGCCCGCTGCACAGATGCCTCATACGAGCGGTAGGATGGCTGGTGTCCCCAGTACTGCTGCGGCACGCGCTCCCGGCTGCTGTAATAGGACACGCCGCTGCCCTGGTAATAATACGAGGCATTCGGAGGACCGTAGTAGTAACCGCGCCCGGCATAACCGTTGCCCAGGGTCACCGTAAAGCTGCTGCGCGGATGGGAAAAGAAACGGCGGCGGTCATCGTCATCATGACGGTGGCGGTCATGGTCGTGGTCATGCCCTTTGCCTTTGCCTTTGCTAAACCAGCTTTTGGAAGGGCCCTTGCCTTTGGAAGGACCTCTGTCCTTGTCGCGGGCTTCGGAATCAGGAGCCACTGCAAGCAGGCCAATGGCGGCCACAACCACAGCACTGACGTTGCGTGTCTTGGAAAAGAAATGAGTTTTCATAAGCGGTGGATTAGATGGGAGCGGTTCCATGTTTATTCGAAACTCATTCAACTTTCGGTTCCCGCATGAAAGAAGTCTCCGCAGACCAATCCACGCCTAACAAACGATTTGCTCAATCTTTTCCCAGCATCTCCTTGCCAATGGCAGTGAATTTCCACCACGGCAAAGCCTCCGCATGCTGCAAATAGTGCCTGACCGCCAGCAGCGTATAAAACACACAGGGATCATGCCGATGGCCCATCACCGGCACCAGTTCCGCAAACAGCACACGCATGTCTTTGGCCAGCAGATCCTGCGGCACCCGGATGCCCGCACTACGCAGATCCGCCGCCAGACTTTTGCCAATATTGGGCAGGTCCTCCAGGCGTGCAGGCATGGCATCACCTGGGGCAGAATGGGTCCCGGCTTTGGAGGCTGGCATGATATCGCATTTTACTCTCCTGCTGTGACACAGCAACCCACTGAAAAAGTAAAATCGTTTCCGTGGTTGTATAAACTGCCGCCGTTTCCTCATGAAACCTGTGCTCCGCGCTTGACCCACCCGGTGCGCCTGCGCCAAACTCGCGCTCCTTTCACAACCCAAAACCCAGTTATCCAAGATTTGTTTATGAGCCGGAAAATTCGTTATGGCATGGTCGGCGGCGGACGCGGCGCTTTCATCGGCGGTGTGCACCGCATTGCAGCAGCGCTCGATCAGCAGATCGAACTCGTCTGCGGAGCCTTCTCCTCCGACCCCCAAAAATCCAAGGACAGCGGCGCGGACCTCTTCCTGCCGCCAGACCGCTGCTACGGCAGCTACGAGGAAATGATCAAGGCCGAGGCCGCCCTGCCAGAGGGTGAGCGCATGGACTTCATCGCCATCGTCACGCCCAACCATGTGCATTTCCCGCCTGCCAAAATGGCCCTGGAAAACGGCTTCCACGTCCTCAGTGACAAGCCAGCCACCTTTGACCTGAAGGAAGCGAAGGAGCTGGGTGAGCTGGTGGAAAAAACCGGCCTCCTCTACGGCCTCACCCACAACTACACCGGCTACCCGCTGGTGAAGCAGGCCCGTGAGATGGTGCTCAACGGCACCCTTGGAAAAATCCGCAAAGTCGTCGTCGAATATCCACAAGGCTGGCTGGCTACCCGCATCGAGGAGAGCGGCCAGAAGCAGGCCGCCTGGCGCACCGACCCGACCAAATCCGGTGCCGCCGGCTGCGTGGGCGATATCGGCACCCATGCCGAAAACCTGGCCGAATACATCACCGGCCTGAAGATCAGCGAACTGGCCGCCGACCTCTCCACCTTCGTCGAAGGCCGCCTCCTGGATGACGATGCCAACATCCTCCTCCGTTTTGACAACGGGGCCAAAGGCGTCCTCCACTGCTCCCAGATCAGCGTGGGTGAGGAGAACAACCTCAACATCCGCGTCTATGGGGAGAAAGGCAGCATCGAATGGCACCAGAAGGAGCCTAACACCATGCTCGTCAAATGGCCCGACCAGCCGATGCAGGTCTATCGCACCGCCAACGGCTATCTCGGTGCCGCCGCCGCCGCCGCAGGCCGTACCCCGCCCGCCCACCCGGAAGGTTACCTGGAAGGCTTTGCGAACATCTACAAAAACTTCGCCAACACCCTCCGCGCCCGCCTGGAAAACCGCGAACCCACCGCCATCGAAAACGATTTTCCCAAGATCGAAGACGGCATCCGCGGCATGGCCTTCATCGAAGCCGTCGTCGCCTCCAGCAAGGCCAACGCCTCCTGGACCCAGGTCGGCTGATGGCAGCCTTCGCCACCGTGTGACGTTTGATCATTCGTTGCCGCCAAGGCTGAATCATTCGTCATTCAAAAAAAAGGCACCGGGAAAAATCCCGGTGCCTTTTTTTTAACTCATCGTTAGGCCACCTCAGGCGCCCACCACGTATTCATACATGCCATTCCGGCCTGGGAACGGAATCGGATACTTGCCATTCGCATCGGCCAGCAGCGGCGCAGGACCGTCCAGCGTCAGCTTGTCCGCGTTCGGGGCGAATTCATGGTCGTGGTTCACCACCTGGTCATAGGTGACGAGCTGGCCGGTGTGCGCCGCCATGCGGCCCATCACAGTTACGAGGCTGGCCTTCGCGCCACGCTCCACTTCATTGTACGGCTTGTTGTTGATGATGGCATCAATGAGGTCCTGCCACTCCATGTCATAGGGATTTGGCTCCGGCTGCTTGCCGCGCCAGATAATCTCCGACGGGTTCTTGTTCTGCCCCTTGAAGGTCATCGCCTTGGACGGGAAGTGCCCGGCGGTGGAGACCACAGCCATGCCCTTGCTGCCATGCACGTAGGAGGCAAATTCATTGTGCGTCTTCATCGCATTGCGGCCTTCCAGCCAGAATTTGCTGCCATCGCGGAAGGTGTATTCCACGCTGTAATGGTCGAAGTTCTGGTCAATGTGGTCGCCACGTTCCGTGCGTCCGCCCGTGGCCTTCGCCTCAATCGGGAAATCGTTCTTCATCCAGCAGATTTCATCAATGTTGTGGATGTTAAAATCACTGAAGGCACCGCCGCTGGCCCAGAGGAAGGAGTGGAAGTTTTTGATCTGCCAGAGCAGCTCGCTCTCATCCTTCTCCCCATCACGCGGCAGCGTGAAGCAGGTGCCCACCGGTCCTTGCAGACGGTAGGCACGGCCCAGGATGATATCGCCAATCTCCCCCTGCTGGATGCGGTCGAAAAGCTCCCCGCGCACGCGGCAGTGGCGGCACATCAGGCCCACGCCCACCTTCATGCCCTTGGCATCCGCCTCCTTTCCCAGCTCCAGCATGCGCTTGCCGCTGGGGCCGTCCACGCAGATCGGCTTTTCCATGAACACGTTCACGCCTTTATCAATGGCGTACTTGAACTGTACCCAGCGGAACGCAGGCGGTGTGGCGAGAACGACCACGTCACCCGGCTTCAGCATGTCAATGGCCTGCTTGTAGGCATCGAAGCCGATGAACTTGGCGTCCTCAGAAACGGAGAACCGGTCCGGGTGCTTGGCGCTCAGTCCGTTGAAGCTGGCCTCCAGGCGGTTTTGCTGCACGTCCGCCATCGCAATGAGGCGCGTGCTTTGCTTCACCCCCATGGAGTTGCTGGCCGCGCCCGTGCCACGGCCGCCGCAGCCCACCAGGGCAATGTTGATGGTATCATCACCGGCAGCATGGACATGCGGCAGGGTGATGCCAGATAAAGTGGACAGGCCGACCACTGTTTTCGTGGTGGTCTTCAGAAAATCGCGACGAGAGGAGGCAGTGGGGTTATTTTCCATAAAAGGATTGAAGCGTGACAGAATAATACGTCTCCAGGCAAGCTTTACTTGCCCCGAAATCACGGCTGCACGCGCAGAGGCTGTGGCACGGCCTCCGGCTCAAAGTCCAGCACGTCCTGGTGCGTGCGCAGCGCCTGGCGGGCCTGGTTGAAGAAGGAGGACAAGTCCTCCGCGTTCGCCAACCGCTTGTCCTCCACCAGTTCGTTCAGCTTCCGGATCTGCGCATCCGCATCCAGGTTCACCCCGCGCATGGACCGCTGGGCGGAGGCATACACCGTCTCAAACTTGCCCTGCGCTTCCGTAAAGGCACGGCGAGCACCCTCCTCGCGCAGAGCCTCCTTTTCCGCCTCGCGGGCCTCTTTGCTGAACATGCGCTTGAAGAAGCCTGCCTTTGGCCGCTCGCTCGTCCGGCTGGCCGCCGTTTCAAAGTAATCCTGCAGCGCCGTGAATTCCATCATCGGCTTCTGATACTGCTTTTGCAAAAAGCTGATGCCGCTGGTGATGATGGTCAGCCGCTCAACCTCGTTTTTGGAAAGCTCCTGCCCGGCCTTTACCTTGCCCTCCAGCAGGTTGATGTATTCAATCGTCTGCTTGTTGCCGGAAAAAATGTTTTCAAATTCCTTGTACGCCGTCGCCATCTGCTGGCGCTGCCCCTGCCGCAGTTCCGTCAGCTTCTGGTCATACTCTTCATTCAGATTCTGCATCGCGGCCTGATGCTGCTCATTTTGGGCAGCCAGTGTGCGCTGAAGTTCCTCGTCCTTTGTATCCAGGGCAAGCCTGTGAGAGGCTTTCATTTCTTCCATTTCCTGACGCAGGCGGCCTGCATCGGAATGATAATACCAGATGCCGTAGCCGAGCGCGGCGACGACGAGAAAGAAGGCAATGTTACGCGCATTCATAATGGGGGATGCACAGACTTTTCGGGCCAGAACAGGGATGTGCAAGGCGCTTTGCACGGACGCGTTGGGGATTTAACGCCGCCTATTGTTCCAATTTTGCCCCCTTCTTGCTCCCAATTGTCCTCATCAGCCCACAGAACCAGGCGTGTGAAGCCATCGTCGTTGACGGTCCATGGATGCGCCCGTAAGGCAAAGTGCCCGGTTCCTGCTCAAAACATGAATACCCTTCGCCGCGATCTGCCCGCCTCCCTTGTTGTCTTTCTCGTCGCAGTTCCGCTGTCTCTCGGCATCGCCTTTGCCTCCGGCGCGCCCATCATGGCCGGCCTCATCGGCGCCGTGGTCGGCGGCATCATTACCGGACTTCTCGCTGGCTCGCCCCTCCAGGTTTCTGGCCCGGCCGCCGGCCTCACCGTCGTCGTGGCGGGCCTGGTGCAGCAGTACGGCTGGGAAACCATGTGCGTCATCACCGCCTGCGCTGGCGCATTGCAATTTTTGTTAGGCATGTTCAAGGTCGCCCGCGGCACGCTCATCATCGCCCCGGCCGTCGTACACGGCATGCTCGCAGGCATCGGCATCTCCATCGCCCTGGCGCAGATTCATGTCGTGCTCGGCGCGGATCCTCAGAGCTCTCCTTTGGTGAATTTGATCACCCTTCCCAAGCAGCTCGGTCTCATCAATCCCTCAGCCGCCATCCTCGGATTCCTCACCATCGCCGTCCTCATCCTCTGGAATAAGCTGACCTTCAAGGCTCTCAAGATGATTCCGGGGCCGCTCGCCGCCGTTGCCCTGGGCACCACCGTTTCCATCGTCGCCGGCATGGAGGTCAGCCGTGTGGACCTGCCGGAGAAATTTGAATTCACCAGCCTCGCCCTCCCCACCGACTGGAGCGGATTCACCATCGCCGTCCTCACCGTCGCCATCATCGCCAGCATCGAGTCCCTCCTCTGCGCCGTCGCCACGGACAAGCTGCACTCCGGCGTCCGCTCAGATCTGGACAAGGAGCTGCGCGCCCAGGGCGTTGGCAATCTCGCCTCCGGCCTCCTCGGCGGCCTGCCCATCACCGGCGTCATCGTCCGTTCCTCCGCCAACATCATTGCCGGTGGTGTCAGCCGCTGGTCAGCCGTCTTTCACGGCGTCTGGATCCTCATCTTCGCCCTGTTCCTGGGCGGCGTCATCGAGCAGGTCCCTCTTGCCGTCCTGGCGGGCCTTCTGGTCCACGTCGGCATCAATCTGGTGAACCTCCACCACATCCGCGAGCTCCGTACCCACAACGAAGCGCCCATCTACTTTGCCACGTTGTTGGGAGTGACCTGCGTCAACCTCCTCGCCGGTGTCGGTATCGGTCTAGGCCTCTCCGTTTTCTTCGCCCTCCGCCGCCTTTCCCTCACCGATATCAAGATCGAGCAGCGCCAGGACAAATGGCATGTCCTCATCGAGGGCACCCTCACCTTTGCCTGCGTACCCAGGCTCAATGCCGCCCTTTCCACCATTCCTCCCGGCCGCCATGTGGACATTGACCTCGCCGTGGACTTTGTGGACCACGCCGCCTTTGAATCCCTCCACGGCTGGCGTGAAAACCACGAGAAAACCGGCGGCCACGTGGACATCGATGAAACCCACGAAGAATGGTACAAACCCGCCAGTGAAGGCAAACCGCGCCGGGGCAAAACCCTCAGGCGCACCGTCAAATCCCTCCTTTGACCTAACTCAAAGTTCAGCGGTATTTCCGTCATCAGGCCCGGCATCCGGAGCTCCGGCACCCGCCGGTCTAAAGGCATTCATTCCTTGCCAGACCGCCCTCACTGGGTACGTAAAATTTTGCCCATGATGAAGCGCACCCTGTTCACCATCCTCGCCCTTGTTTGCCTGGCCGCTCCGCTTGCCGCCTCAGACAATGTCCACGATTCCAACGGCCATCTCTGGTTCATTTATAATGGCGACCACCAGTTCGGCAGCAGTCCTTGGGGCCTCCACCTGGAGGGCCAGGTCCGCCGTGCGGAGATGGGGGACGAATGGCAGCAGTGGCTCATCCGTCCGGGCATCAACTACACCCTCAGCCCCACCCTCCAGTTCAGCGCCGGCTGGGCCTACGCCATGACTTATCGTTATGGCGACTACCCGGTCGCGTTTGACTTCCCTGAGCACCGCGCCTGGGAGCAGGTTGTTTACACCGCCAAAGCCCTCGGCCTCGAATGGCAGCACCGCCTGCGCCTGGAGCAGCGCTGGATCGGCGAAATGGAAGGCGCGGGCAATGACTGGAACGTCGAAAACTGGCGTTATGAAAACCGCCTCCGTTACCTCCTGCGCACCACCATTCCCCTCACGGAAAGCAAGCGCACCTTCCTCATTCTCTGGGATGAAGTCATGTTTAACTTTGGCAACAACGTCAGCGGCAACCATTTCGACCAAAACCGCGCCTTCATTGGCATCGGCCACAAGCTCAGTGAGCACACCCGCATGGAGTTCGGCTTCATGGAGCAGACCCTCCAGCGCCGCGGCGGCCGCATCTGGGAGCACAACCACACCTTCGGCCTCTGGTTCATGACCAAGTGGCCCTTCAAGACCCTCTGAGAATGAGTGGCACTTGCTCAGCGCCATCATTTCTCACTGCGGCCCCATCATTCCCTGCCCCATCGGCACCACATCCTCCTTGATGCGCTTTTCCATCGGCACCTTGAGCTTCTCCTCCAGTTGTTTCATCACATTGATCAGGCTCGGCGTCTTTTTATTTTGGTCATAGGACACCTTTAATAAATCATACGCCTTCTGCCACAAAGCCGGGTCGCTTGTACTGGCATACTGATACGCCGACAGCCGCGCATACCGGACGTCTTTGGAAAGCTCATACACCTTCAGATAGGCGTCTCCCGCCTTTGTCGGGTCCACCACCCGGCGCTCATACACCTCCGCCAGGGTGTTCCATAGCCGGGTGCTTTGCGGCAGCACCCGCAGCCCTTCTTGCAGGATATCCACGCCGCGCTGGATGTGGTCGTGAAACAGCTTCCCCCGTACCGCCGGATTCAGCTCTGTCCTGCCCAGGTAATTTGTCGCCGCATTGTAGGCCATGTGCCAGGCCGCCTCATCCCAGTACTTGTCATAGCGCGGTTGCAGCGTCGTCGTCAGGCGAAAATAAGAGTCCACCCGCGCCCAGTCCACATTCGCCCAGGAATCATACGCCTGCAGGTACGTGAGGCTGGCCACCAGCGACCGCATCCCGCCCAGGGACGCCGCAATGCCCATCTGGCCGATGCTGTCGCGCACGCTCATGTCCAGCGGCGCGCTCAGCAGCTTCACCTCACGCAGGTAGCGCGTGGCAGCTTCCTCCACGGGCAGCTTTACCACGCCCAGAAGCAGGATCACCATCAGAGCTTGCAGCTTCCTTTTCATCAGAGTTCCTTCTCCACAAAGAGCAGGTGGGACACCACGCAGTAGCCCACCACATACATGGCCGCCGTGCCCAGCATCACCTGCGTGGCCGCCCAGGTCACCACCTCCCCCTGGATCACATTTTCCACCACGTCAAAAACACCCAGGTCCGGCGTCAGGATGGCCAGCAGCGCGGACAGCCCCTTTTCCATCACCTCCGTCATCTTCCCATTGAGGAAAAAATCCCGCATCATGGCCTGCCCATGGCCGATGATGACCGCACAAAAGGTGATCACCACCGTGAACAGCGTGCTGCTGGCAAAGCAGGACACCATCATCGCCAGGGAAGCGACCACCGCCGCCTTCAAAAAGACCGCCAGCACCCCCAGGTGCAGATTCCACGTCAGCCCCTGCTTGGCCACATAGCCTTTCAGGAATTCCAGATCCCCCTGCTCCTGCACATTCAGCGCCTCCACCATCTGCGACAGCAGCAGCTTCTCCCGCAAATAAAGAACCCCGCTAAAGGCGATGTCCATCAGGATCAAACCCGCTCCAATCAGCAAAATCACCCCCAGCAGCTTGCCCAGCAGGTATTCATAACGCGGCACCGGTTTGGATAAAATCGTGTAGAGCGTCCGGTCCTCCAGATCCCGTGGCAGCAGCAGCGCCGTGGCCACGATGGCAATCACGATGCTGAAAACCTGCAGCGCGCCAAAGGAGACATCCTTGAGCTGCTTAAGCTGCTGCTCCGGATTCAGCACCGGAAAGGCAAAACCCGCCGCCACCACGATGAAGCTGAACACGAGCAGAAAGACCAGGATCTTCATGCGCAGAAGCTGCGTCACCGTCGCCGCAGCCAGCGTCCAGATTCGCGCCGGAGAAAAATTCGTATGGGACTTGGAGGCCATGAAAAGATAAAATTAAATCGCAGTTCGTCTCAGCGTTTGCCGTCCGGGCGGGAGGCCGCCGCACCCGGCGCTGCCTCCTCTGTCGCTTCCAGAAACAGACGCTCCAGCGTCGTCCGGGGATGCCCGCTGCGGATCAGCTTCGCCTGCCCGCTCCGCTCCACCAGCCGGGTGATCTCCGCCAGCAGCTCAGGGGAAGCATCCTCCAGCACCAGCTCCGTATGGTTTTCCACCGCGATGAGTTCATCCACCCGGCCCTCACGCATCATCTTGCCATGTGCCATGATGCCCACGCGGTCGCACACTTCCTGCATCTGCTCCAGCAGGTGGCTCGTCACCAGTACCGTGATGCCCTCCTTTTTAAAACCCAGCACCAGGTCCCGGATCTTCCGCGATCCCGCCGGGTCCACGCCCGCTGTCGGCTCATCCAGCACGATCAGCCTCGGCCGGTGCAGCAGCGCCTGCGCCAGCCCCAGCCGCTGCAGCATCCCCTTGGAGTAGCCCGCCACACGCCGGTCCGCCGCATCCTCCAGCCCCGTCAGCGCCAGCATCTCCCGCGCCCGGTCTTTTAGCTCCTTGCCACCCATGCTGCATAGCCGCCCGTAAAACAGCAACGTTTCCATCCCGTTCAGGTGCTTATAAAAATACGGATTCTCCGGCAGGAAACCAACCTCCGTCCGGCTCGCCACCTCCGTGCTCGACCGGCCAAAAATCGTCGTCCGGCCCCGCGTCGGCGCGAGCAGGCCCAGGATCGCCTTCATTGTCGTGGACTTGCCCGACCCGTTCGGCCCGATCAGCCCGTACACCTCCCCCGACTTCACCTCCAGCGACAGGTCCTGCACCGCCACAAACGCCTTCTTCCCCAGCCCCCCTTTGAAAACCTTCGTCAGGTTCTCCACAGTCACAGCAGGGGCATGGGCAGCAAGTTCAGACATGGTCAGGTTTCTCTCCAATGAAGGGATACCCGCCTGCCCTGTCAATCATTCGTTCCCGCTTCGCGGGATCATTCGTCATTCTTCATTCGCCATTCTTCATTCCCCTCCCCTTCCCCCTCGCCATCCTCCAAATCATCAGTCATAAATCATCAATCATAAGTCCCGCCCTCGCCCGTATATTCACTATGTCCTTGTTCTCCTTCGTCCTCTCCTCGGCCCGGCACTATTGGCGCGGACATCTCGGCCTGCTGCTCGGGGCCTTTCTCGCCTCCGCCATTCTCAGCGGCTCCCTTCTTGTCGGCGATTCCGTCCGCGCCAGCCTCCGCCGGGTGGCCGATCTCCGCCTGGGCCAGATCCACGCCGGAGTCCTCGGTGGTGACCGCTGGTTCACGGAAACCCTGGCCTCGAAAGCAAACACTACTCCCGCCATCATCGCTATCGGCTCCGCCGCCAGCTCCAATGGCCAGGTCCGCGTCAATGGAGCGCAGGTTCTCGGCGTCGAATCCGGCTTCTGGAAACTCAGCACCAGCGGCAAAGCCATTGAGCTGACCCAGGGCCAGATCGCCCTCAATGAACCCCTCGCCCGCAAGCTCTCCGCCAAAGTGGGCGATACCGTCCTCATCCGCCTGGAGCGCCCCAGCGCCATCTCCCGCGATGCGCCTCTTTCCGGCAGCACCAATGAGGACGTCTCCCTCCGCCGCAGCGTCGGTGCCATCGTCAGCGCCGAGGACTTCGGCGCCTTCCAGCTCGTCGCCTCCCAGGTCTCCCCCGATTCCGTTTTTGTCCCCCTCGCCGACCTCCAGACCCAGATCGAAATGGACGGCAAAATCAACGCCCTCCTCTCCTCCTCCCCCACCTTCGCCAGCGATACCGCCGCTCTGGAAAAAGCCAAATCCATCGCCGACTTCGCCCTCAAAATAAAGCATGTGGAAGCTCCCCGCAAGGAGTGGGAAGTCAGCACCGACCGCGTCTTCATGGACCGCTCCCTCGCCACTGACCTCCTCGCTCGCGACCAGAGCTATGGCGTCCTCACCTACCTCGTCAACGGCTTCAAATCCGCCAAAGGGGCCACGCCTTACTCCATGGTCACCGCCACGGACAAACTTGATGTTAGGCCAAACGAGATCATCATCACCCAATGGCTCGCCGAGGACCACGGCCTCGTCATTGGCGACAAACTGGACATCATTTACTACGTCGTCGGCCTCGGCCGCGAACTCAAAGAACAGACCGCCACCTTCACCGTCAGCGGCATCCTGCCCATGGACGATCCTAACGTCACCCGCGCCTGGACGCCTGACTTTCCCGGCGTCTCCGACGTGGACAACTGCCGCGACTGGGACCCTGGCATCCCCATGGACACCAAGAAGATCCGCGACAAGGACGAAAAATACTGGGATGACTACAAAGGCACGCCCAAAGGTTTCATCAGCCTGGAAGACGGCAAAAAACTCTGGGCTAACCGCTTCGGCAACCTGACCTCCATTCGCTTCCCCGATGCAGGCGAGGACGAAGCCGCCCTTCAGGCCGAAGTCGTCTCCAGCCTCGCCCTCGCCGACATCGGCCTCACCCCCACCGACTTCAAAGGCCAAGCCACCGCCGCCGCCAAAGGCAGCGTGGATTTTGGCGGCCTCTTCATCGGCCTCAGCCTCTTCCTCATCGCCGCCGCCCTCATCTTCGCCGCCCTGCTTTTCCTCTTCACCCTGGAGCGCCGCTCCGCCCAGGTCGGCCTGCTTCTCGCCATGGGCTGGACCTCCAAAATGGTACGACGCTCCTTGTTAGGCGAAGCCGGAGTCCTTGCCGTCCTCGGGGCCGTCCTCGGTGTCTTCGGCGGCGAGCTTTATACCAAGCTCGCGCTGAAGGGCCTCAGTGGAGCCTGGTCCGGTGCTTCCCAGGGCCTCCCCCTTATATATTCAGGCAGCATCGCCACCAAGGCCGGTGCCGGCGTCGGAGCCGTCATCGTCGTCCTGCTCACATTGTGGTGGGCCAGCCGCCGTCTTTTCAAGCAGCAGGCCCGCGACCTCCTCAGCTCCTGGAGCGCCGATGATGCCTCCGCATGCCTCGCCTCCCGGCAGCCACTTTGGAGAAAACTCATGCCCTTCATCTGGCTCGGTGGTGCCGCCGCCCTCATGGCCGCAGGCACCCAGGCTACCGCCCCGGCGGCTGTCGCCGGCATGTTCTTCGGCAGCGGATTCCTCCTCCTCATGGGCGGCCTCTCCCTTGCCCGCCGCTGGATGCTCCGCTCCTCCGGCCTCGCCCACAGCCTCTGGCAGATCGGCGTCCGCAATGTCACCCGCCGCCCCTCCCGCAGCCTCGCCGTCATGGGCATGATGGCCGGCGGCATCTTCCTCGTCACCGCTGTCAATGCCTTCCGCATGAGCGCTGGCGACGTCACCGAACCCGCCTCCGGCACCGGCGGCTTCGCCCTCGTTGGCGAGTCCTCCCTGCCCATCTATGAAGACCTCAACACCCCCGCCGGTCGCGATGCCTTCGGCCTGGATGAAGAGCTTCTCAAAGACGTCACCATCATCCCCTTCCGCGTTCGTCAGGGCGATGACGCCAGTTGCCTCAACCTCAACCGCGCCCAAAAACCCGTCCTCGTCGGCGTGGATCCCGCCAAGCTCGAAGGGCGCTTCAGCTTCGCTGGCGATGGCACCTGGACCGGCCTTAACGAACCCCTCCAGGCCATCGCCGACCAGGCCACCGCCATGTGGGGCCTCGGCCTCGGCGTCGGTGACGCGCTCGATTACCTCGACTCCTCCGGCAATCCCATCCAGGTCAAGCTGCACGCCATGCTCGCCGGGTCAGTCCTCCAGGGAAAAATGATCATCAGCGAGCAAGCCTTCCTCACCACCTATCCCGATGTCGCCGGTTACCGCGCCTTCCTCATTGATGCTCCGGCGGAAAAGATGGACGAAGTCAGCGCCCACCTCACCCGCCAGCTCGAGCCGCGCGGCCTCGCTCTTGAGCCCGCCAAAGACCGGCTCGAAACCTTCATGTCCGTGCAGAACACCTACATCGGCATCTTCACCGTCCTCGGCGGCCTCGGCGTCCTGTTAGGCACCGCCGGCCTCGGCATCCTCGTCGCCCGCCACGTCCTCGAGCGTCGCGGCGAGCTCGGCCTCATGCAAGCCGTCGGCTTCCAGCCCGCCTCCCTCCGCCGCCTCATTTTAGGCGAGCACATCGTCCTCCTCATCGCCGGTGTTTTGCTCGGCGTCCTCAGCGCCATCCTCGCCGTCTGGCCCAGCCTCCAGCAAGGCGGCACCTCCTTGCCCCTCCCCTTCCTCACCGCCCTCATCACCACCATCATCCTCTTCGGCATCCTCATCTGCTGGATCTCCGTTTCTGCGGCCGTGAGAGGCAAGCTGATTGAGGCGATTCGGCGGGAATAACCAAAGGTAGGGACGCGCTGCGCCGCGTCCGACTTCCCTCTTCCGCCCACTTTCATCTCGCCACTTCGTCGTATGAATACCATCCAGCTCCCCAAACTCGCCGGGGGCATTCTCGCCGCCATGCTCATCATGTCCTGCAATCCCGCATCCACTTTTTCACCTCCCGTTGGAGTCGCCAGCATCAAGCAGGAATCGATTGTCGCTTTGCCAAGATTCAATCGTTACGATGCCCTGCTCGATGCCATCCCAAAGATGATCGCGTCTGGAGACTTCTCAACATCTGAAGAATTTCTAGACAGCTTCACCGGACTCTTCAGACAGGACGGCGTCCTTTATTTCCAACTCGGTGGCTCCCCGCAGGCACTGCGGGAATACACCACCGAAGCGAAAGTCCGGGAAATCCCAGGACCTTCAGTATTGGCCGCAGATTCCCCTGCATGGTGGCCCAATCGCGCCGATCCCAAAAACGCACCCTACCTTCAAATGATAGCAGGATCCATGAGTCAGGAACTCTACACCGAACGCATGAATGGCCTTTAGCCCCCAGCGGGACGCCCGAACCATCAACCGCTCTCCAGATCTAAAATCTCTCCCGCCATGGATCACCTCCTCTTCGCCCTCATCCGCCTCATGATCTGGCCGTACAGCGCTTGGAAAACCTCGCTCGAGAACTCCCGCGTCGGCATCTCCCCATCCGAGCGCGACACCCTCCGTTTCTGGAAACGCTTCGCCATCTTCGGCACCCTGTTCATCCTGCTCGCCGTGGCGGGCCTCGTCGCCCTCGTCATCTTCAATGCCTAAGACCACAAGTCCCCCCGCAGCGAACCAGCTTGGCAGGGTTGCGCTAGGGGTAATTCCCAATCTCTGACAAGGCGGTCAAAACAACCAATCGTTATTGTCAGGACGATGCAGTGAAGAAACACTTCTTCCCTTCCTTATCGCAGGGTCACAGAGTCAAAATGTCACACTTGCCCGCCTCTTTCGCGCCATTTCCTGACATTCGCCTCTACCTCCGCCCGTTTCTCAATGCACGCCCGTTCCTTGCCAATTAAGGGCTAGCGCTTCATTGCGACTTCATGGCACACTATAAGCAAAGGAAAAGGCAAACAACCCGCCTTCAATCATCATGTCTCCAGAAAAATTTACCGTTAAACTCCAGGAAGCCTTCAATGCCTCCCAGTCAGTGGCCACACGTTACGGGCATCAGGAGGTGAAAGCCGCGCATTTGCTGACCGCACTGCTGGATCAGGAGGGCGGCATCACGGCCCCCCTGCTGGAAAAGGCCTCCATCAATCCGGATGCTTTTTCCAACCTGGAATCCCAGCTTGCCAATCTGCTCTCCCGCCAGCCGAAGGTCAGCGGGGCCACCGGCAGCCTTTACCTTTCCAGCGAATTCCGCGAGCTGATGACCAAGGCCGAGGATGAGCAGAAAAAGCTGAAGGATGATTTCCTCAGCGTGGAGCACATCCTCCTGGGCCTCTTCAAAACCAAGACTGACCTCAGCGATGTGCTGAAGCAGGCCGGCCTGACCTATGACAGTGTCTCCAAGGCGCTGAGCGCCGTGCGCGGCAGCCAGCGGGTGGTGGACCAGGACCCGGAGGGCAAATACCAGACGCTGGAAAAATACGGCACTGACCTGACCGCCCGCGCCAAGCAGGGCAAGATTGACCCCGTGATCGGCCGTGATGAGGAGATCCGCCGGGTAATGCAGGTGCTGAGCCGCCGCACCAAAAACAACCCGGTGCTCATCGGTGAACCGGGTGTGGGCAAGACCGCGATCGCCGAGGGCCTGGCGCGCCGCATCGTGGCTGGTGACGTGCCGGATTCCCTGAAGGGCAAGCGCCTGATCAGCATGGACCTGGGCGGCATGATGGCCGGGGCCAAGTTCCGGGGCGAGTTTGAAGAACGTCTGAAGGCCTTCCTTAAAGAGGTGACCAGCAGCGAGGGGGAGATCATTCTCTTCATTGACGAGTTGCATACCATCGTCGGTGCTGGCAAGGCCGAAGGGGCGATGGATGCGGGCAACCTGCTGAAGCCGCAGCTGGCCCGTGGCGAGCTGCGCTGCATCGGCGCGACGACGCTGGATGAGTACCGCAAATACATCGAGAAGGATCCTGCCCTGGAGCGGCGCTTCCAGCCGGTGCTGGTGGGCGAACCAAGCGTGGAGGACACCATCGCCATCCTGCGCGGTCTGAAGGAGCGCTATGAGGTGCACCACGGCGTGCGCATTCAGGACGGGGCCATTATCGCCGCCGCCACCCTGAGTAACCGCTACATCACCGACCGCTTCCTGCCGGACAAGGCCATTGACCTGGTGGATGAGGCCGCCAGCCGCATCAAGATCGAGCTGGATTCCATGCCCACGGAGATTGACGTCATCGAGCGCCAGATCATGCAGGGCGAGATGGAGCGCCAGGTTTTGAAAAAGGAAAAGGACCCTGCCAGCAAGGCCCGCCTCGAAAAACTGGAGAAGGAAATCGCCGACCAGAAGGAACACTCCGCGGCTCTGAAAGCCCAATGGCTCAAAGAAAAAGAAACGGTGGATGCCGGTCGCAAGGTCAAAGAAGAAATCGACCGCCTGCGCACCGAACTGGAGCAGGCCCAGCGTCGTGGCGACTTCGGCCGCGCCGGTGAAATCCAATACGGCCTCATTCCCGACCTGGAGAAGAAGCTCCAGCACGAATCCCTCACCGAAGCTGCTGACAAGCCGAAGGCCCAACCAACTTTGCTGCGTGAGGAGGTGACGGAAGACGACATCGCCCGCGTCGTCGCCAACTGGACGGGCATCCCTGTATCCCGCCTGCAGGAGGGCGAGCGCTCCAAGCTCATCAAGATGGAAGAGCGGCTCGCGGACCGCGTCATCGGCCAGCGGGATGCCATCGTCGCCGTTTCCAATGCCGTGCGCCGTGCCCGTGCGGGCATCCAGGATGAGAACCGCCCCATCGGCAGCTTCCTGTTCCTGGGCCCCACCGGCGTGGGCAAGACGGAGCTGTGCAAGGCCCTGGCGGAATTCCTCTTCGACGATGAAGGCGCCATGACCCGCATTGACATGAGCGAATACATGGAGAAGCACAGCGTGAGCCGTCTCATCGGCGCACCTCCCGGTTATGTCGGTTATGATGAAGGCGGTCAGCTCACCGAGGCCGTGCGCCGCCGGCCTTACAGTGTGGTGCTCTTTGACGAGGTGGAAAAAGCCCACCCGGATGTCTTTAACAGCCTGCTGCAAGTGCTGGATGACGGCCGCATCACCGACGGCCAGGGCCGCACCGTGGACTTCAAAAACACGGTCATCATCATGACCAGCAACATCGGCAGCAGTGCCATCCAGGACGTCACCAATGCCGAGCAGCGCGATGCCCTCGTGCGTGAATCGTTGAAGCAGTTCTTCCGCCCCGAGTTCCTGAACCGCATCGATGAAATCGTCATCTTTGACCGGCTGGATGCCACCCAGCTTGACAAGATCGTCAAGATCCAACTCCAGCGCGTCATCACCCGCCTGGCCAAACAGAACATCCACCTCACGGTCACGGATGACACCACCCGCTACCTCGCTGATGCCGGCTTCGATCCCGTCTTCGGTGCCCGCCCCCTGAAACGCGCCATCCAGAAACACCTGCTGGATCCCCTCAGCCTCGCCGTGCTGGAAGGCGGCTTCAAAGATGGTGACCACATCACCGCCAGGATGAAGGACGGCAAAGTGGAGTTTGAGAAGGCGTGAGATTTCGCGGCCAATGAACATTTTCACGGCTCCAATCAGGAGCCGTGATCCGTTCTTACAGGGATGAAGCTCTTTACCTGTCTGCCCCTGCTCGCCTGTCTGGCAGTCCTCACCTCCTGCTCCACTGCCATGAAACAGCCTCCAGTACAAACCGTCGCCCATGTGGACCTGAACCGTTACATGGGGGACTGGTATGTCTTCGCCCACATCCCTTATTCACTGGAGAAGGGCAAGGTCGGCACGCTGGACCGGTATGCGATGCGGCCGGACGGCAAGATGGACAACATCTTCCTCTTCCGCCACAAGACGCTGGATGCGCCGCTGGAGCAATGGAAGGGAGTCGCCTGGGTGCATGACAAGAAGACGAATGCAGAATGGCGCGTGCAGTTTATCTGGCCGTTGCGGGCCAAGTATCTGATCACAGATCTGGACCCGGACTATCAATGGAGCGTCATTGGTTATCCCAACCGCAAGCTCGCCTGGGTGCTGAGCCGCAAGCCGACCCTGGACGAAGCCACCTATCAGGGCATCCTCAAGCGCCTGGAAGCGCAGGGCTTTGATCCCGGCAAGCTGGTCAAGGTGCCGCAGATTCTGCACTGACCCATTGCGTCAGTCAGTCTCCTCCGCCAGCAGCACTGGCGTGCTCACCACCACACGCAGACCGTGCGGCTTGACCGGTTGCAGTTGCAGCTTTCCTCCGCACTCCCGAGCCCGAGCTCTCATGCCTGTCAGTCCCAGGCTCTGACGGGAAGTCTCCCCCTGAGGCGGCAGGCCTATTCCATCATCCTCCACGATGAGCTGCACCTGGCCATTTTCCACGGACAGGGATATCTTCACCTCGGTGGCTTTGGAGTGGCGGGCGATGTTGGTCATCGCCTCCTGGGCGATGCGGAAAAGATGCGTCTCCAGGTCGCTGTGCAGGCGGGTTTCCAGGTGTGAATCATAGGTCATCTCCACCTGGGCACGCTGGGCAAATTTTTCCGTCAGCCAGCGCAGCCCGGCATCCAGACCAAAGTCATCCAGAATCACCGGCCGGAGAAGCTGGGAAAGCTCCCTGACATTGGCGATTGCCTGGTCCACCAGCAGGACGCAGTCGGCCCGACGGTCTTCAAAACGGTCATCCACGCGACGGACGAGGTTGGACCGCACAGCGGCGAGAGACTGGCCCAGCTCATCATGCAGCTCATGGGAGAAGCGGCGTGCGGTTTCCTCCTGCGTCTGCAACATGTGCCAGGAGACGCGGCTCAGTTCATCCTGCTGCCACTCGATGCGGCGGATGCTGTGCCTGACAAAGAAAATGGTGCCAGTGGCGCAGACGCCTGAAAGGAGCAGGCAGGCACCGAGCAGGATGGCGGATTCATCCGCAAGCTGCTGAAGCTGCTGGCCGATCTCCTGGTCCACCTCCGCCAGGTGCTTGGTGCTGTGCAGGATGAGGTCATGGATGAGCTTCACCACCACATCGTGGCTGGAGATCAGCTCATCCATGTGCATGCGGCTGGTGGAGCCGCCGGCCTCCAGGGATATCTGGGCCTGTTTGGAAAATAGCTGGGTGGCCGCAGCCAGTTTCCGCCAGTCTTCGGCATGTACGGTGTGCTGGGCGGCCTCCGCCAGCTTGGCCACACCAAAGTCTGCTTTCTTTAAATCTTGTATCCGGGCCACGCGGTCATCCATGCCCACCTCCCGCACAATGCGATGGACGATGAGCGCCAGGGCATCCTCCTCCGCCTGCACTTCATGCAGCAGCCGTGCCACCAGGAGCTGCTCCTGCACAAGCCGGGCGGCGTTTTTACGGATGGCGTGGCTGTCCCGCACGGCCACCAGGCCGGCGATTCCCAGAAGGATGACGACCAGGCCGAACCCGATGATGAGGCCCCATAGCACCGAGCGCTCGCCCATCCGACGATGAAAGGGAATGGATAAGGAGTTCATGCCGCAGCTCAGTCGATGAGCCCGTTGCGCAGGGCAAAGCGCACCAGCTCGCCCACGGAATGCAGGTTCAGCTTTTCCATCACGCGACCACGATGGGCCTCCACCGTATAGACGCTGAGGTTCAAAGCCGTGGCAATGTCCTTGTTGGTCTTGCTCTCAGCGATCATCTGCAGCACTTCCCGCTCACGGCTGGAGAGGAGGTCCAGGGCATTGGTGACGTGTTTGCGATAGTCATCCAGGACCGCATCGGAGACCTCCGGACTGAGGTATCCTTTGCCCACAGCCACGGCCCGCACGGCCACCAGGAAATCATTTTCGCTGCAATCCTTCAGCAAATAGCCCCGTGCCCCGGCGCGCAGGATCTCCCGCACATACACGGCATCCTTGTGCATGGAAAGCGCCAGCACCCGGGTCTTGGGCGACACCTTTTCCATGCGCCGGGTGGCCTCGATGCCATTGAGCTCCGGCATGGTCACATCCATCACCACAACATCGGGCTGCAAAGCCTCCGCCAGCTCCACGGCCTCCCGGCCATTGGATGCCTGGCCCACCACCTCCATGTCCCACTGGGCCTCTAAAATCAGGCGGAAGCCGTTGCGCACCACGGAGTGGTCATCGGCGAGCAGAATACGGGTGGCTTTGGCGGACATGGTGGTTGGAGGGACTTTAGCGGAATCCCCCCTCAAGAACAACCGCTGTCTCCGGCTTCTTGCATCAGCGTCCAGGCGGAGCAAGCACCGGCACGGTCTGCTCCGGCGTGGTCATGCCGGAGGGCAGCTCCAGGATGCGAATGTTGCGGAAATGGATCTCCGCCCCTTCGGACTCCAGACAGAGATAGCCTTTCCGGTAGGTGGAGCCGCTGACGCCGTTGACAAACTTGCCGTTAATGGAGAGCTTCACCACGCCGTCCACAGCCACCACATCATAAGTATTCCACTCGCCCTTGCCTTTGCAGCGGCTTTCATAGGACATGCTGCGTTTGCCACGCGGATTGTCCGGGATGATCTCCAGGCCGTTGGCACCGAAGAGCTCGCCGGAGACATAACCCAGCGGCTTTGGGGAGCCGTCCTTCTCGCGGTTGATGTAGGGCCATTGCAGCTCCAGCATCTGCACTTCCAGGCCCATGGGCAGATTCGCGCCTTCCGCAGGTGCGGCATTGCTCCAAATGAAGACGCCGGAGTTTCCACCCTCCTCCATGTGCCGCCACTCGATGTGGAGGATGAAGTTTTCATACTGCTTCTCTGAGCGCATGACGCCGATGGGCATCCCTTTGCAAACGAGCAGACCGTCTTTGACGCTCCAGGTCTCCGGGCTGGTATTCACATCCACCCAGCCGGTAAGGTCCTTACCGTTAAACAGGTCACGAAAGCCCGCTGCCTCCTCCGCAAGGGAGAGTGCAGGGCTGAAAGCAAGGGCGGCACAGAGCAGGTGGATCCAGGTCTTCATAGAAAGTGACGGACAGGTACGCACTTCATGAGCCACTTCCTCCAAGAACCCGCACGTCGCACAGAACACTCCGTACTGGACAGCAGATTTAAAGAATCTGCGCAGCATGCATCCCCTGTCCAGGGGAGCTATACTGTAGCCCGCATCCTGGTGGAGTGGTGCCAATAAACCGTGTACAGCCGATGAAAAAGACCCTGAGGAGGCTATTCCAATCGGGGTAGCGGCACGGCTTTGTTAGCGGCCTCAATGGAACTGCTCAACATCATCACCTGGAAGTCTTTCATGTATGCCGGTCTGCTGGCCAGCATTGTACCCAGCGGCTGCCATCCGCACAAGGAAGAAACGCACCACGCAGAGAAATCCAAGCTGGTCGTCACCCGTCCGCTGAAGCGGGACACGGTGGTGAACCGCGAGTATGTCTGCCAGATTCACTCCTGCCAGAACATCGAAGTGCGCGCCCTGGAGCGCGGTTACCTGGAGGCCACCTTTGTCAAAGAGGGCCAGCACGTCAAAGCCGGGGATCCGATGTTTAAAATCCAGCCCTTGGTTTACCAGGCCGAGTTAAAGAGCGCGGAGGCCGAGTCCCAGGCGGCCAAGGTGGAGTATGACAATACCAAACAACTGGCGGACAGCGACGTGGTCTCTGACACAGAACTCGCCATCTCCAAGGCCAAACTGGAGAAGACTCTGGCTGAGGTGAACCTGGCCCAGACCCATCTCAACTTTACCGACATCAAGGCACCCTTCCCCGGCCTGATGGACCGCCTGCACGTCCGGCAAGGCAGCCTTTTGGAAGAAGGTGAACTGCTGACCACGCTCTCCGATAACAGCGAGATGTGGGTCTATTACAACGTGCCTGAGGCCGAATACCTGGACTATGCATCGCAGGATCAGCCCGAGGACCGCAAGGCCGTCAGCCTGGTGATGGCGAACGGTGAGGTCTTCAAAGAAAAGGGCCGGCTCAATGTCATCGAGGCGGAGTTTAACAGCGCGACCGGCACCATTCCCTTCCGCGCTGATTTTCCGAATCCCGACGGTCTTCTCAGGCATGGCGGCACGGGGAACATCCAGATGAAAAAGCTGGTCAAGGGTGCCGTCCTGGTGCCGCAGAAAGCCACGTTTGAAATTTTGGACCATCACTATGTTTTCGTCGTCGGCAAGGATGACGTGCTGACGCAGCAGCGCATCCATATCAGCGAGGAGATCGAGGACCTGTTCATCGTCAGCAAAGGCGTGACGGCGGAGGACAAGATCGTGCTGGAAGGGCTGCAGCAGGCCAAAAGCGGTGAGAAGGCCGAGTATGAATTCGAAGAGCCGGAGGAGGCATTCAAGCACTTGAAACTGAAGGCTGAATAACCCTGGAGAATCCGACCGACCATGTTTACCAAAATTCTCCACAGGCCGGCCCTGGCCATTGTCATCTCGCTGCTCATCCTCTTTCTGGGCGGCCTTTCCATCGTCACGCTGCCCATCTCCCAGTTCCCAGATGTGGCGCCGGTGGTGGTCATGGTCACCGTGGACTATCCGGGCGCGAGCGCCAAGGTCCTCGAAGAGTCCTGCCTCATCCCGCTGGAGCGCTCCATCAACGGCGTGCCTAACATGAAGTACATGACCTCCGATGCAACGAGCGCCGGGGAGGCCACCATCCAGGTGATCTTCAACATGGGCACCGACCCCAACCAGGCGACGGTGAACGTGATGAATCGCGTCAACCAGGTGATGAGCCGCCTGCCACCGCTGGTGCAGCGTGAGGGCGTCATCGTCAACAACCTCTCACCGAACATGCTCATGTACGTGAATTTGTACAGCACGGACAAGAACGCGGACATGCAGTTCCTGTTCAATTATGGCTTCATCAACCTCATTCCTGAGCTGAGCCGCATCCCTGGGGTCGGATCGGCCAAGATCCTGGGCACGCGCCAGTATGCGATGCGTGTGTGGCTGAAGCCGGACCGCATGCGGGCCTACAACATCTCCACCGAAAAGGTGATGGAAGCACTTGCGGAACAGAGCGTCATCGGATCTCCAGGAAGGCTCGGGCGTGCGGACAGCAAGACCTCCCAGGCGCTGGAGTATGTGCTCACCTACTCCGGCCGGTTCAACGACGTGGAGCAGTATGAGAATGTGATTTTACGATCCACGGAAGAAGGCGAGCTGCTGCGGCTGAAGGATGTGGCCACGGTGGAGCTGGGCAGCGAGTTTTACGACCTCTACTCAGACCTCGATGGCAGCCCCTCCGCCGCCATCGTGATCAAGCAGAGCTTCGGCAGCAATGCCCATGAGGTGATCAAGGAAATCAAAGCGAAGCTGGCGGAATTTAAAGAGAAGTCCTTCCCCTCCGGGATGGACTACAAAGTGAGCTATGACGTCTCCAATTTCCTGGATGCCTCCATCGAAAAGGTGCTGCACACGCTGGCGGAGGCCTTCATCCTGGTGGCGCTCGTCGTGTTCATCTTCCTGGGAGACTGGCGCTCCACGCTCATCCCCACGCTGGCGGTGCCGGTGTCCCTGATCGGCGCGTTTTTCCTGATGCAGTGTTTTGGCGTGACGATCAACCTCATCACGCTTTTCGCGCTGGTGCTGGCCATCGGCATCGTGGTGGACAATGCCATCGTGGTGGTGGAGGCGGTGCATGCGAAAATGCACGGGAAGGACAACCTGTCACCGTATGCGGCGACAAAGCTGGTGCTGCATGAGATCGCGGGCGTCATCATCGCCATCACGCTGGTGATGACGGCGGTGTTTGTGCCGGTGACGTTCATGCCGGGTCCGGTGGGTGTTTTCTACCGGGAGTTTTCCATCACCATGGCGGTGGCCATCGTGCTGTCCGGCGTCATGGCGCTGACGCTGGCGCCGGTCCTGTGCGCGATGCTTTTGAAAAAGCCGGACCACAGTCACGGCAAGAAGAAGTGGCGCGGGCCGGTGGCGGTGCTGCTGGACCTTTTCAACCGTGTTTTCGAAAGGATCACGGACATGTATGAGGCCCTGCTCAAGAGGATTGTCCACCGTTGCATCCTGACGTTCATCATTCTGGCGGCCTCCGGTGCAGCCGTTTATTTCATCAACCTGGATCTGCCTTCCGGCTTCATTCCAGCGGAAGACCAGGGCATGATCTACGCCATTTTGCAGACGCCGCCGGGCTCCACGCTGGAGCGCACCTATGCCAAGTCCAAGGAGTTGCAGAAGATCGCGAAAAGCATCGAAGGCGTGGAGTCCGTCTCCACCCTGGCGGGCTATGAGGTGCTCACCGAAGGCCGTGGCTCCAACGCCGGCACCTGCCTGATCAACCTCAAGAACTGGTCAGACCGCACCCTGACGGCACCGCAGATCATTGAGGAACTGGAGAAGAAATGCAAAGAGATCGCCGGTGCGCAGTTTGAGTTTTACGAGCCGCCGGCGGTGCCAGGCTACGGTGCGGCAGGCGGCTTTTCCCTGCGCCTGCTGGACAAGACCAATACGGGTGACTACGACCGTCTGCAGGTGGTGAACAGCGAGTTCATGGAGGCCCTCCACAAGCGCAAGGAACTGCGCGGTTTGTTTACCTTTTTCAGTGCGAGCTATCCGCAAATGGAGATCGTCATTGATAATCAGGTAGCCATGCAGAAGGGCGTCTCCATCGGCAAGGCGATGGACAACCTGGGCATCCTCATCGGCAGCACGTATGAGCAGGGGTTCATCAAATTCGGCCAGTTCTTCAAGCTCTACGTGCAGGCGGATCCCAAGTACCGCCGGATGCCCTCGGATCTCAACGACCTGTATGTGGCTAACGAAGAGGGTGAAATGGTTCCCTACTCCGCCTTCATGAAGCTGGTGCCGAAGCAGGGGCTCAACGAGATCACCCGCTACAATGCCTACCCTGCTCCGTCCATCCAAGGTGCCCCGGCTGCGGGCTACAGCAGCGGCGATGCCATCAAGGCCATCCAGGAGGTGGCGGCGCAGACGCTGCCGCGCGGCTACGACATCGGCTGGGCAGGCCTGTCCTTTGACGAAGTGGCCCGCGGCAACGAGGCCATCTACATTTTCATCATCGTGCTGATGTTTGTGTACCTGGTGCTGGTGGGCCAGTATGAGAGCTTCATGCTGCCGCTGGCGGTGATCCTGTCCCTCCCCGTCGGGGTGATGGGCTCCTTCCTGCTGCTGAAGGGCATGGGGCTGGACAATGACATTTATGCGCAGGTGGGGCTCATCATGCTCGTGGGTCTGCTGGGCAAGAACGCCATCCTCATTGTGGAATTTGCCGCGCAGCGGCACCACGAAGGGCTGCCGATCTTTGAGGCTGCGGTTGAGGGTGCCAAGGTCCGCTTCCGGCCGATCTTGATGACGTCGTTTGCCTTCATCGCAGGCATGGTGCCGCTGCTGCGTGCGCATGGGGCTGGTGCCATTGCCAACCGGACCATCGGCGCCTCTGCGGCAGGCGGCATGCTGCTGGGCACGGTGATGGGCCTGCTGGTGATCCCGGGGCTGTACTACATCTTCGCCAGGCTCTCTGATCGTGGGAAACTCCTCCCCGACGAGCACGACACCCCGCTGACCGAACTGCCCGAGTACCCTTGATTTTCGAACATGAAGAACGTGAAGATCCCGTTTCAATCCCTGGCCGCCCTCTGCCTGCTGGCCACCCTGCAGGCCTGCTCCACCCCGAACCGCGATACCCTGCCCTCCAATGATCCGCCGCTCCCAGCCCGCTTTCCTGATGCTGGCGGTGGCAGCAGCAGCAGTTCCGGCACGCTCGGCTGGCAGGATTATTTTACAGATTCCCATCTGAAGTCTCTGATCGGCACGGCGCTGGCGAACAACCAGGAGCTCAACATCCTGATGCAGGAAATCGCCGTGTCCAAGAGCGAGGTGCTGGAGCGCAAAGGGGCGCTGTTTCCCTTTGTGACCCTGGGCACGCGCGCCGGGCTGGAAAAGGTGGGCCGCTTCACCCGCGACGGCGCGGTGGAGGAAAGCCTGGAGATCAAGGAGGGCAAGGAATTCCCGGAGCCGCTGCCTGAATTTGGCGTTGTGGCCGACTTTGACTGGGAGGTGGACATCTGGAAGAAGCTGCGCAACGAGCGCAGTGCCGCAGTGCAGCGGTATCTGGCCAGCCAGGAGGGCCGGAGCTTCATGATGACGCACATTGTTGCGGAGATCGCCCAGACCTACTATGAACTCGTCGCCCTGGACAACCAGCTCTCCATCCTTCAGCGCACCGTCGGCATCCAAAATGATGCCCTGGGAGCCGTGAAAATGCAAAAGGACGCCGCCAAGGTGACCGAGTTGGCCGTGCGCCGATTCGACGCGGAGGTGCTCAAAAACCAGAGCCACCTGTTTGAGATCCGGCAGAAGATCACGGAGACAGAAAACCGGTTGAACTATCTGGTGGGCCGCTACCCGCAGCCGGTGAACCGCAACTCCTCCGGCTTCGAAACGCTGGCCCTGCGGAGCATCCGCGCCGGTCTGCCGGCCGGTCTGCTGCGGAACCGGCCGGATGTACGCCAGGCGGAGCTGGAACTGGCCGCCGCCGGGCTGGATGTGAAAGCCGCCGGAGCGCGCTTTTATCCCGCGCTGAACATCAGGGCCGCCCTGGGCCTGGAGGCCTTCAGCCTGGACCACACGCTGTTCACCACGCCAGAGTCCCTGGTCTATGGTGTGGCGGCCAACATCGCGGCCCCGCTGATCAACCGCAGCGCCATCCAGGCGGCCTACCAGGGGGCGAGCGCCCGCCAGATCTCCGCCATTTACAGCTACCAGCAGACCGTGCTGAAAGCCTACATCGAAGTGGTGAACCAGCTCGCCGAGATCCGGAACCTGAACCAGAGCTTTGACCTGAAAGGCCGGCAGGTGGCGGCCATGTCCGATTCCATCACCCTATCCACCAAGCTGTTTAACTCTGCCCGCGCGGACTATACGGAAGTGCTGCTTACACAGCGTGAAGCGCTGGAGGCCAGGATGGACCTCGTGGAGCTGAAACAGCAGCAGCTCAGCGCCTATGTGAAGGCCTACAAAGCGCTGGGTGGCGGAGCCGCTGACCCCAACGATGGGAAAACACCTGTCACCGCCTCCGTTTCCGCTGCCGGTCTGGCCCAGCCTGCCAAAGGCGGTCTGTTTCGGAGAATGTTCCCTTACCACGGCGGTACCTAGAGGGCGATCTCCGCCAAAGAAAATGGACCCATCCCTCATCAGTTTCGGGAGCGAGTGGGGGACGGGTCCGTTCTTTGACAGAGAGAAAGTTTTGCGATGCGCCGAATATTGGAAACCGTAGTGTCTAACGGGTCTCGATGCGGTCAATGTTCCAGCGGTAAAAATGATCCAGCGGTTTGGCGTTGGTGGCGGTCTGGTAGTCCGGCAGGCTTGGATGATTCAGGTCCAGGCGGCGGCTGAGCACGGCGCTGCCGGAGGAGGTGGCGATGACCCGGTCGCGGCGGCTGTCAAAACCCTCCGAGGAGGAGGAGCGGACCTTTTGCAGGTCCTGGGCGATGAAATGCACCTTGTAGGTGTTGGAGCGGGTGGTGAGGCGGGAGTACAGATGGGCATAGGGGCGCTCCTTGCTGTTGTCCCCGGTCAGGCGGTGGTTGTTCCAGAAGTCTGCCATCTCGTCTTTGGAAACGGTGCCTGAGGCACTGGCGATCCCTTCGGGCACCAGATACTGCTCGCAGATCTGGCCTGGGGTTAGAAACACCTTTCCATGATCAAACACCTCCTGCTTCCACAGTGCCAGTGTCTGCCGCGCATCCAGATGGCGGCGGAAGCGGTTCAGCGGTTGCTCCCCAGTTTTATAGGAAGCGGCCGCCGTATCGGGAATGGCCATCAGTGTTTCCGCCTTCATCGCCGCATGCAGAGCGGTGGCGCGGGTGATGTGGGTGAAGGGCAGGATTTCATGGTTGAGGTTGATTTTTCCCTCCGTCTCCAGGTGCGTGCTGATGGGCTCCGGCTCCAGCACCGGCATCCAGAAGAGATCCAGCAGCAGGTGGTCAGGCACGCGCTGTGCGCCAAAGTGGTCCGGCTGCGGCCTGAAAAGCAGCGTCTGCCACGGCACCTGGGCACGGGAGCCGGTGGGCAGGCTGCCAAACATGACGGGTGAAGGAAGCATGCGCTGCGGACTGAAGGCGGCCAGGGTCACGGGCGGCACTTCCTTGCCCACCTGGGAGACATTGTCAAAATAGGGAAGCCTGCCGTCATGCGCCGCCGCCCAGTGGCCGTCATCAGGGCGGTTGCCATAGGGGCCGTCCGGGGCATTGCCCACGCCGTTGTCGAAATCTCCGGTGACGCCAGGCAGGGCCGGGCCGCGCTCGCCTTTGTCAAGCCGCAGCCCGTCCAAGGTTTTGGATACAGGGAGGTTCGTCCATTTGCCCAGATTCCAGCTCAGGAGATGCGTGGCCTTGCCTGTCAGGGCGCCTGGCAGGTCTGGCCGTACGGAGGCCGGATAGTTCACCCCGGTGATGTACCCGCGATGCTCCGTTGGGGCCTCTGCCAGCAGGGGATCGCGCAGGGTGTGGACCTGGCTCTGGGAACCCCACATGGGATGCGGCACAAAAATGGGGGAGGTGTAGGAGCCGCTGCGGATCTCCGCCCAGCGCTGGGTGGCGGTGAGGCGGTAGTCGCCATGCGCCGGGGCCAGGGACTGGACAACATCCGTGGCTGCGAGAAAGCGGCTGCCCGCCGCAGCGGAATGGTGCAGGCGGCCTTTGAGATCATGGACCTCCAGGTCCTTGTCCAAAGACGGCGTGGGCAGGCCGCGGATGTCCGGCAGCACCAGCGGCACCACCTGGACCAAGTCCACCTTGTCCAGGGTTGCAGGCGCATCATACAGCGCCACCTTCAACTGGTTGGGATCCCGTGCATCGCCCAGGAATTGCAGCTTCGGCACCGTTCCGTCCGCCTGGGCGCGGATGATGACGGGCTTAAACTGGAGCACGCCTTCAGCAATGGCGCGCACGCCCAGGCTGCCCCCAGCGCCGTTCCACAGCTTGGGCGGCAGTTCGCCGGAGCTGGCGGTCGTCTGTGAATCCCTGGGCACTAGAGGGACGCCGTTGAGGGTGAAAGTCGGCAGCGGGGCCTCCCGATGGTCATGGGACAGCGCGCCGTCCGCCGGACCGCCGGCGAGGGCAATGTTGACAAACGGCCGGTAGTCCGTCCAGCCATGCTGGGGCAGAAATGTTTCCACCAGGAATCCCACCTCCAGTTCGCGGTCGCCCGGATTGCCAGGTCCTGGCGGTTTTCCCCGCTCGCTTTTGCCTTCCAGTGCCGCCTTGCCTTCCGGCGTCGGGTTTCCTTTGACATTGCCAAACTCATCCACCTCGGCCCGGCAGGTGATGACCAGCGCCACCTCGCTGATGGTGAGCATGCGGCCCATGCCCTGGATGTGGTTGCTCTCCGCCTTGGGCGTGCGCGACGGGGCCAGTTGCAGGGCGGAGATCTGGCCAAAGCCGTGATGCTCTGCACCGGGACAAAGCACGGAATACTGCAGTTTGTGATCCAGCTGCATGTCCGCGCAGTTGGCGGCCCGGAGGTAGTCCATCATGCCCAGCAGGATGGCATCCCGGTCCTCACCATACTTGGCGGCAAAGGTGGACCCGGTTACGCCCTTGTGGTCAAAGCCCGGAAAGGTCTGGCTGGTGAGGCGCTGGAGGTATTCAAAAAGCGCGCGGTTGCCGCTGATGACGCGGAAATCATCAATGCCGTTTCCAGGGGCGGACCGCTGCACGAAGTACGCCTTGTCCTTCACCTTGGCGGCCATGGCCACCTTGTGATTGTAAACCGTGTCGCGGTTGGCGGCGGAACTGCCCAGTGTATCGCCATTCAGCAGGGTGTCCTTGGTCATCGGCCACATGGCCACGCGGGGCGTGCCAAAGAGGGTGGTCTCCGGCGCGGCGCTCTGGGTGGTGAGAAAAAAGCGGCTCCTTTGCATCTGCTCCACCGCCTCCGGATGCTGCATGAAAAAGCGGCTGCGTCGGCGCTGCCCGCTCTTCCCGGCAGCGGTCCCCCACATGCCGGGGAAGCGGGAGTCATCCACATGGTCAAACAGCAGCTCGTCCAGGCAGGCATAGCGGGCCTGGCGCACGGATTCATGGGAGGCATGGTTCCACAAAACCGGCCAGTCGGCCTCCGTCGTTCCGCCCAGGGAGGTGCCGTCATTTCTTTCCGCCACGGTTAGCCGGCCCAGCCGCCAGAGGTCGCGGGCATCCTCATAGCTCATCGCTTCCATGGCGGAATTTCCTGTATTGTAAAAGCCCAACGGGGAGAGCCGCCGGTTCGGCAGCAGGACGCTGCTCAGGCACACACCGGCGGGATGGCCCGGATGCCGCATGTACTCCAGCCGGGAGGGCACCGTGGCTGCCAGCGCCCTTTCCTGGGCCGTGTCCGCCCGTGGAGTGTCCCAGAAGGAGCCTTCTGCCGCCGTGTTCACATTCACCTTCGACGACTCATCATCCACCCAGAAGGCAAAGCGTGAGACGACCGGATTGCTTTTGTCCGCCTCCTCGCCGCCAGCGCCGAAAAATCTGCCCTCCTCGTCCAGCGTGCCCAGCGTTCCGTCGCGGAGCTTGTAGATCCAGCGCACCGGCATGGGCAGCCGCTGACCGTTTTCCCCTTCCGCCCTTCTCGGCACCGCACCCTTTTCGTCCCGGTATTCAAAGCCTTCCACGGACGTCTTCACATCCCCGGTCCAGGCACGGGGATCCACGATGGGAAAGCGCAGCGCGCCCTCCGCCGACATGACCGGCTCATTGAGATCCACATACTCATCCGTCCGTGCAGCCCAGTCCAAAGGCACATCCTTTTCCACCTGCTCCACGGAATCCGCCGTCATGTCAGCCGCGCTGTACAGCTTCCAGATTTTCTCCAGCCTGCCGTCCATGCCATGCACCCGGATGGCTCCTGGCTGGCTGGTCCAGGGCTTGGGAACGTTGTTGGAAAAGGTCTCCGAGGTGGCGTTCTTCAACTGCGCCAGGGCGACGTGGAGGGCATCCTGCGAATGCAAGCGGGCGCGGTCACGGCCTGCCACCAGCACGGATTCCTTGTATCCGTCCCCGGTCACATCCAGCAAGGACACCACCAGGATGAGCATCAGGGCGACCATGATCAGCGTCACCAGCAAGGCGACTCCGCGCCGGGGCGCAGGCCGCGCCCGGAGGATGAGGGATGTGAGCTTCAGCATAGGAATTCCGGTCATCATCAAGGAGCGGCCACCGGCTGGCTGAGGAAGAAGGCTCCGGAGAGAATGGGGGTGACATTCGGCTTCTGGCCGCCGGTGGGGACCTGCGGCAGCAGGAAGTAGCCGGCAGCCTTGATCTGGCCGTCCGCCAGCTTCACCACCTGGCCCAGCATCTTCACATTCTTGCGGGCCAGCGGCGGCGTCGTTTCCGCCAGGCTAAAGCTGCCCTTCACGGTGCCTTTGGCCTTTTGGACGGTCAGCTTGACCTTGCCGGCATTCGTCGCGCCGCTGAAATCCACCTTATATTTGTCCGTCCAGACAGCACCGGTGACGTCCGCCACGGTAGCGGAGGATTCGATCCCGCCGCCGAAGAAAGTGATGTCCAGAGCGCCGGTTTCCGGCAGGCCCTCCATGACCGCGCGCTTCGTCGCCGTGCCCATCCAGCTTCCTTCCACCGTCAGGTTCACCGGCCCGAAGAAGCCCGGATAGATGCGTCCTTTGGTGGCCGGTTTCAGCCAGGTCAGGCCGCCGCTGACCACGCAGTCTCTGGCCTGGCCGCTTTCCGCCACACTCACCTGCCAGGCCCCCATCAGGCTGCCTTTTTTGGAATGGACCGGCGCATACACGGCCACCTGTCCGTCCGGCCCCAGATGGGTGGCCGCCACGATGGCCTGACCGTCGGCACTCCGGCCTGCCACCTTCAGCGTGCCCGCTGGCAGGACGGTGAAGGCGGCATAACCGATGCCCTGTGGAATGGCCGCCGCACCGATGTCCTCATCATCCGCCAGGTCCAGGGCCACGGTGTAATATCCCTCACGCGAGGTGGCAGGCGCGGTCTTCTTGTTCCAGACATTGCGCCAGCCATTGATCTCCGCCGAGCCAAAAGTGCCGCTCATCAGACCGGTGTCCGCATCCAGCGTGAGGGTCAGGTTGACGCCGTTCACCGTGGCCTGCACCTCCGGGGCGCTGCTGCCTAGGAAACCCTTGGCAGACTTGGTGGCGCCGCCGGTTTTCACTTTCACCGTGAACGACCCTTTGGAAGTGGTCGTCAGGGTCACCAGGCTGCCCAGGTTTAAATTGACCGAAAGGTCCCTTGCGGCCAGGCCGGTGAAGGTGCCGAGCTGGCCTTCCGGAATGTCGGTGACCACCAGGGGAGCGGTGACGGCCACACTGCTGCCGGTGGCGTTGGTGGCGACAATCTGGACATCATAAGTGCCGGCGGTGGTCGCCCGGCCGGAGATGAGGGCCCGGCCATTGCTGACGGCAAACTTTAGCCCTTTTGGCAGGCCGGTGATCTGATACGATGAAGGGCTGTAAGAGGCGGTGATGGTGAAGTCATAATTGGCCCCCACTTTGGAGGGAGAGAACACCACGGGATCAACCACCGGCACCGGCGCGATGGCCAGGACGTTCAGGTTAAAGAACCGGGTGGCCGTGTAGCCGCCCGCATCCGTGGCCGCCACCGTGAAGGAAAAGTCCCCTGCCGCGAGGGGCCTGCCGCTGAGCACGCCGTTGGCCGCCAGTGACAGCCCGGCAGGCAGCGTGCCTGATTGCACCTGCCAGCCATACGGAGCCGTGCCGCCGCCCAGGGTCATCTCCACGTAATAGTTCAGGTTCACCACGCCCTGCGGCAGCGGGTTTTCAGTCAGGATGGCCAGATCAAACAGCACCCAGTCAAAGGTCTTCGTGGCGGTCAGGCCGTTGTCATCCTGCACCTGCACCGTGAACTGGTATTCACCAGCCTGGTCGGAGGTGCCGGAAAGTACACCTGCATTCGTGAGGCTGATCCCCTCCGGCAGGCTGCCATTCGTCACGCTCCATGAATAGGGCGCTGAACCGCCGGACACCGCCAGCGGCAGGCTGACCGGCCGCCCGGTCCCACGAGGTGGCAGGGTGCCGCCGCTGGTGATCTCATAAGGGGTGACGGTGAGGCTGAAGGCTTTTGTCTCAATGGCAGGAAAGGAATCCGTCACCTGCACAGTGAAGCTGAAGCTGCCCGCCGTCACCGGTGTTCCGGCCAGGACACCGTCCGTGCCCAGGGTGATCCCTGCCGGCAGGTCACCCGCCGTGAGTTCCCAGGTGTAGGGGGAAAGACCGCCGTTGGCCGCCAGGGGCAGCGAGTAGGCAGCGCCTGCTTGGGCAGCGGGCAGAGCGGCCTCACTGGTGATGGCCAGCGGAGCCGGTGCCAGGGGCGCACCGGAGACGCCCCCGACACTCCACGCCACATCCATCTCCACGGAGGTGAAGCTGCCGATGGCTTGCAGCGCACGCTCCGTGACGAGTTCTGAACCGTCAGCCTGCAGTTCCCGCTGCACGGTTGTGGTTGTCGGCTCAGAAGTGTTGTCCATCCAGGGACCGCCGTTGGCGGCCACACGCACGCGCTGCACCACATCCCCAAGTCCGGGGATCAGGCCGTTGGTGCGGTAGCGGAGCGCAGGATACTGCTGCCCCTCGGCCTCCACCAGCAGGAGCTGCGGCCGGGTGCGGTTGTCATCCTCCTCATACGGGTCTCCGCCAAAGGCGTACTCCCCCGCATTGCTGAGACCGTCTTCATCATGATCCACGGTGGGACCTGAGATGCTGTTATTGCTGTAATCATCTCCGACCCCGATCGTGGAATTGGCATGGAAGAACATGGCGTTACGCCAGGTGGCATAGGACTCCGGTGCGAAGAGGGCCGTGACCGTGGTGTCTTGTTGCGGAAACACCAGCTCCAGGCTTTCACCCGGCGTCGTCAGGCCGTCATGAGACCACCCGGTCACCTGCCAGCCGTCTTCTGGGGCTCCAAAAAGGGTGAGTTCCTCGCCGCCCAGGAAATAGCGGCCATCCAGGGTCCAGGGCAGGTTTTTATCCACCACGCCGGGCCGTCCAAAGCGGACTCCGGGCCGGGACCGCGTGGCCAGAATGTAACCCAGCTCTTGCACAAAGGGTACGCCGGTGACCACATCCAGTTGGGCCTGCCAGAGGGGCATGGACGCTTCCGGTGCGGCAAAGGTGATTTTAAAATCGCGGACATTGAGTCCGGTCAGGTTCCACTGAAAGGCACAGACGATGCGCTCGCTAAAAGCGCCGGACTGCGGGTCGTCCAGTCCACGAAAAACCGGGTTGACCGTGACCGGCACACCCGCCTGCTCATAGACCAGTTTCACGCTGTTGACATCCAGGCGGATGCCGCCCGTCTGCGTCTGGAAGATCACGTTGGTGACCATGCCTTCGGCCTCCTCAGCCGGTTGATAGGGCACTTCAAATTTCACCACCTCAGAGAAGCTGTAGATGGCATTGGAAGAGGTGATGAAGGCATCCGTCGCGCCGGTCTGGATCAGCGTGGTGCGTGGGATGGGGTCCGTATCCGGATCCTCATCATGGTCCTCCATCACGGTCGTGGGATTGCCGTCTTCATCCTCGCCGCCAGTCAGCGCGGGAGGATTGGGGTAATTAAAATTGCCGCTGTTGGTCGAGCCTGGCGGACGTTCAAAGAGGTCCCAGTAGGCGAAATCGCTGCCGCCTTCCGCCCGGATGGACGGGATGATGAAGCTGCCGCTCTGGGCCTGGGCGTCGCCTGCGGCGCCCAGAAGGGACATCCAGCATGCAGCGCTTCCTAACAGCGCTGACCTGAGGGAGGAATGAAGTTTGGAAAGGTGCATGCTGGATGTCGTCAGAATGGGAATGGAATCAGAATCAGGGGACCAACGGCTGGCTGATCTGGAAGACGCCGGAGAGGATGGGCGTGGCGTTCGGCTTCTGGCCGTCCGTGGCGATCTGGGGCAGCAGGAAGTAACCGGCCGCTTTGATCTGCCCGTCGCTCATCCGCACCACCTGGCCCATGAACTTGACGCCCTTGCGTACCAGCGGCGGAGTGGTCTCGGTCAATGTCAGGCTGCCGGTGACGGCGCCGGTGGCCTTGTTGACCTTGAGGGTCACCTTGCCTGCATTCACCGCATCGCTGAAGTCCGCCTTGTACTTCTCTGTCCAGAGAGCACCGGTCACATCCGGATTGGTCGCGGAGGCTTCCACGCCGGCTCCTTCGAAGGCCATGCTGAAGCTGCCGGTGGCGGGCAGGCCAAGGACGACCGGGCGCTTGGTGGCGGTGCCCAGGTAGCCGCCTTCGGCCACCAGATCCACCGGACCAAAGCCTGCCGCATACACGCGGCCTTTGCCGGCGGGTTTCAGCCAGGTTAGGGAGCCGCTGACGTCATTGCCCATGAACAGGCCGTCTTCGTCCTCATCCACCGTCAGGGTACCGAGCATCGTGCCTTTATTCGCATACTGGGTGGCATAGAGCGCCAGTTCACCATGGGGGCCCATCGTTGTGGAGGACGTGAGGGTCTGGCCGTCGGCGGATTTGCCGATGATCTTCACCGTGCCGGCGGGCAGGATGGTGAAGGTGGCATAACCCACGCCCTGAGGGATGGCGGCCGCGCCGAGATCGTCTTCATCCGCCAGGTCCAAAATGACGCTGTAGAAACCTTCGCGGCTGCTCGGCGGGTTCAGCTTTTTGTCCCAGACGTTCAGCCAGCCGTTCACAGCGGCCGCTCCATAGGTGCCGCTGACCAGGCCGGTTTCAGCATCCAGCGTCAGGGCCAGGTCAATGCCGTTCACCGCCACCTGCACCTGGGGTGCGGCGGATGCCAGGAAGCCCTTGGCGGACTTCGTTGCGGAACCCGATTTCACCTTCACTGTGAAGCTGCCTTTCCCCGTCGTGGTGAGGGTGAACTGGCTGCCCAGACCGGCATTGGCCGTGGCATCCCGGGCGATGAGACCGGTGAAGGTGCCCACCTGCGTGGCAGGCAGGGCGGTGACGACCAAAGGCGCGCTGACCACGGCACTGGTGCCGGTGGTGTTCGCGGCGCTGACCTGCACCAGATAAACACCGGCCAGGGAAGCGCGGCCACTGATGATGCCGGTGGCGCGGTCCACTTTCAGTCCGGCGGGCAGGCCGCTGACATTGAACTGCTTGGGATAGTTGGCCGCAGAAACGGTGTAGGCAAAGTCTGCGCCGACGGTGGTCGCGCCGAACGCCACAGGGTTCATGACCGGCAACAGGAGAGACGGTGAGACCGTCAGCTCGATCACCCGGCTTTGGGTGGATTCCTCCGCATCCGTGACGGTGAAGGTCAGGGAGGCGGTTGTCTCTGCAGTCGGCGTGCCGGTGAGCAGACCGGCAGCACTCAATGTTAGACCGGCAGGCAGAGTGCCTTCCGTCACGGACCATTCATAGGGGGCCAGACCGTCCACGGCTTCAAGCTGCACGGAATACTCCCGGCCAATGACGCCCACCGGCAGTTCCGCCGTGACAATCTCAATGCCGGAAACCACGGCCAGCGTGTAGGTTTTTTCAGCCTCATATTCCTCTGCATCCTGGGCGATGACGGTGAAGGTCACCTCTTCCAAAGTCGTGGGCGTGCCGCTGATGACACCGCTGCTGCTGAGGGTCAGACCGGCAGGCAGTTCGGATTCATCCGCCAGGCTCCAGGAGTGAGGCAGGGTGCCGCCTTCAGCCTCAAGCTGCACGTTGTAAAGCTGGCCTTTGACCGCATCCGCCAGCGTCTCCGTGGTGATCTCCACGGTCTTCAATTTCATGCTGTCCGCCACGTAACCGTAGGGGCTGAATTTGGTGTCCACGACCACCTTGTCGAAGCTGAAATGCGCCTGGCCTTCCGGACCGGAGATGGCGATGACATAGGTGGCCTCGTTGCCAGGAATCTCCCACTTGGCCCAATACTGCGCGGTATTGGCAGCGCCGCCCTGGACGACCATCGTCGGTGGCACATCGTCAATTGTGGCGGTGATTTCGCCCGCAAAGCTGCCGCCACCCATGCCGCTCGTTGCTGAGGCGATCTGCAGGAAGATGGTGGTGAATCCGGCCTCACCCACCACGCCGCTGGTGGGCACGGTGATCTCTTCCGCCAGGGTGCCGCTGAGGATGTAAAGATTGCTGCCACCGGCGAACTGATGGATCTCGCTGTTCGTGGTGCGGAACCGGGCCTGGGTGCCTGCGTAGTTGCCGATATCAGGCGTGCTGTCATCAATGGGCGCGGTCACTCCGGGCGTGCCGAAGCCGTCCCAGCCAAACCACGTCGTGCCTGCGGTGCCACGGCTGCTCGGTGCCACAATGCCCGTGGCCTGGTCCAAATTAAAGGCAATCGCCGCCGGCTCCTCCAGGATCATCGTGTCTTCCTGCGCCTCAGGCCCCCAATAGGTATCAATGGCGATCTTGTCGAAGGACATGTGGGCATTGCCAAACATGGCATGTGGCACACCGCCGATGGTGAATTCATAGGTGGCCGCATTGCCTGGCACCACCCACTTCACCCACACCTGGCCACGGCCCAGGGCATTGACGCCGTGAATGACCTGCGGAGCCACGTCGTTGATGTTTTCAAAGGTCCACTGGCTGATGAAATTGCCGCTGCTCGCGACAAGCTGCGCGATGATGGTCGTGGTCCCCTCGGCCCCCACGGTGCCGTTCGTGGCCACGGTCACGCGCTCGGCGATCTCCGCCGTGGCGGAGCTGGAGCCGCTGTAGAAATTCCCAGTGCTCGCTGCGCGGTGAAGCTGGCCGTTGGTGGTCTCGAACCTCACACCCGCGATTCCGGTATCCCCAATATCTGGGGTGGTATCGTTGAGGAAGGTGCCGGGGGCGGGATCTTCAAAGTTGTCCCAGCCAAAATAAGTGGTGTTGGCTTGCAGCCGGGTGGACGGCTCCGCCATGGCGGAGAGCTGGTCCATCGTGAAATCAGTGGCCAGGCTGGAGAGGGTGCAACATCCCAAAAAGAGGGCGGCCACACGGGAGGCGAAGTGTTTGGTCATAGAGTTTGTGGAGTCGAGAGGGCAGGAACCGGGTGTTGAACCTGCGTCTCATTAACTCCTCACTGACCTCCTGCGCTTCTCTCAGCGTGTCTTGAACTGTCGCTTGATTGCGTTTTCGCAAACCACCGCCAATCCGCAGCAAATGAGAGCAAGCTTGGCGTTCAAACCCGAGTGATTAACGGCGGCACTGAGAATGAATCGCATTTTAAAATGCCTCCCGCACCGTCATCTACTCCGCCCACCTGGCTCTGGAATACCAGCCAGCGATCCAGCGCGGGCAGCAGTCCCTGGCATGAAGCGCTTAACCCGGACGCGCTCTGTTTCCACCTCAATTTTCACGGTGAAGGCCTGCTCACCCTGGCCAACGGGCGCGGCATGAGCATCAAACCACAAAGCCTGGTCTGCTGCCGCGGTGCCAAAACGGCGGCCCGTACCCTGACCCGCGACCGCCACGAGTGCCTGACTTTGGTTTACCCGGACGCCTGGCTGACGGAGTACCTGCGCGAGGTGATGGGCCAGGTCCCGGATGCCGTCCGCCGCCTGGTGACGAGCCCTTTTCCCACCCTCGGGGTGCAGGTGCGGGCCCTGAGTCCGGAGGACCTGATCTGGGCGCGCAGCCTCATGATGTCCTGCATCAGCGATGCCGTGCGCCGCATGCTGGACACCGCCCGCCTGGCGGACTTTCTCTTGCGGGTTCTGTTCTCCTCCGGCGAGAGCCTGAATGAGTCTCCCGCCCTGCTGTCGCGCTCCCAGCGCGCCTCGCACGACCGCATCGAGCGGGTGAAAAACCAGATCCTCCGCCACCTGGATGAAAACCATGACCTCGAATCCCTGGCGGCCGAGGCGGGATGCAGCCCGCATTACCTGAGCCGCACCTTTGCCCAGGTGAATGGCATTCCGCTCATGCTCTGGATCCGCCGCACCCGCATCGAGCGCGCGGCAGAGCTCATCGCCAGCGGGCGCTGCAATGTCTCCGAAGCAGCCTTGGAGGTCGGCTACAGCAGCTTCTCGCACTTCAGCCGCGCTTTCCAGGAGGAGAAGGGGGTCTCCCCCAGCAAATGGATCTCCCACCTCACGAACACCCGCACACATTGATCCCCAGATACGTACATACTAAAACCATGACCATGAAAAAATCCTTCCTGTTAGTCCTGCTCAGCACGGCGCTGGCCGCCGCGTCCCCTCCGCCGCCGCACCTGCCCGCCCCGGTGGCCAGCTTTGGCGCCGCCGCCACCCCGGAAGGCCATGTCTATATCTATGGCGGCCATGCCGGAACCCGCCACAAGTATAACAAAGAGGATGTCAATGGCGACCTCTACCTTTGGAAGGAAGGCATGACAGAATGGAAGAAACTGGGCAGCAGCGAGCCCGCCCAGGGCGCTTCCCTCATCGCCCTGCCGGACCGCATTCTCCGCATCGGCGGCATGGCGGCGCAGAACAGCAAGACCGAAAAGCAGGACCTCTGGTCCAGCGAGACGACCACCAGCTACGACCTGGAAAAAGGCACCTGGACCGAGCTGCCGAAATTCACCGAGCGCCGCTCCAGCCATGACAGCACCGTCATCGGCAACACCCTCTACGTCGTCGGCGGCTGGTCCCTCGGCGGTGGCACGGTAAAGTCCATTGACCCCGTCTGGCACGGCACCTACCTGACGCTGGACCTGTCCAAGCCCGATGCCACCTGGCAGACGCACCCGCAGCCCTTCAAGCGCCGCGCCCTGGCCGTACAGGCCGTGGGCGGCCGGCTCTATGCCATCGGCGGCATGAATGACGAGGAAGAAACCGTCACTCACGTCAATGTCCTGGACACCAAAACCGGCGAGTGGAGCACTGGCCCGGCCCTCCCCGGCGACAAGCTGGGCGGCTTCGGCTTCAGCGCCATCGCCCATGAAGGACGTCTCTTCGCCAGCGGTTTGCCCGGAGATCTGCTGGAGCTGCGCGGCGATGCCTGGGTGCCCGTGGCCAAGTTGAAGTATCCACGCTTCTTCCACCGCCTGCTTCCTGCCGGCCCTGGCAAGCTCATCGCCCTCGGCGGTGAGAGCCGGAAGGGTGAAAAGGCCTCCCCGGAAATCATCGAGCTGCCCGCCAAGGACTCCGCCCCGATTGAAACCGCCGAAGCAGCCCCTGCCACCAAGCTGCCCCTGGGCCCCACGCCCACCTGGCCGGAAAACCTGCCTGCCGCCGAAAGCGACTGGCCCGGCTACCAGGGCCCGCGTGGTAATAGCACCACCTCCGAGGTGGGCTTTCTGACCGACTGGCCCGCCGACGGCCCGCCCGTCGCCTGGCGGGATCATCTCGGCCTGGGCCTGGCCAGCTTTGCCGTGGTGGGTGACCAGGTGGTCACCGCCAGCAACGACGGCCAGGACAAGGACACCGTGTGGTGCCTGGAACTGAAGACCGGCAAAGTCCTCTGGAAGCATGTCATGGACGTGCCCACCAAGAGCCATGAGATGAGCATTGTCCCCTACGGTCCCGCCGCCACACCGGCCATCACCGGCGGCAAGGCCTATGCGCTCAGCCGCGAAGGCGACCTCGTCTGCCTGGACATGAAGACGGGCACGCCCGTGTGGCAGAAGCACCTGATCAAAGACCTGGGTGGCAAGCGCCCGGTGTATGGTTATGGCGGCAGCCCCGCAGTCATCGCCGGCAAGGTCTATCTGGACATCGGCGGCCAGGGCAAGTCCACCACCTGCCTGGATGCGAATACCGGCGAGACCGTCTGGCAGACAGGCGATGGCGAAGCCGGCTACAGCACGCCCTTCATCACCCAGCATGCCGGGCACGATGCCCTGGTCCTTTTTAAAGGCGAGGCCCTGGAACTCCGCTCCCCGGTTAACGGCAAATTGTACGCCGCCCATGAGACGACCACCCGTGACTACTGCAACTGCGCCACGCCCATCGTGGTGGACGGCCTGATCTTCATCAGCCATACCGGCAACATGGGCGCCCGTGCGCTGGACTGGAAGCATGAAGGCCTGGTGGAACGCTGGACGGACAAGGACCTGGGCCTGCTCTTCCACAGCGGCATGCCTTGGGGCCAGAATGTACTGGCCTTTAACGATGCCCTTCGCGGCGGCAATGACCTGCGGCTGGTGGACCTGTCCAGCGGCCAGATGCGCTGGCAGGACAAAGAGATCCCCAAAGGCACCGGCCTCCTGACCGATGACGGCCACGCCCTCCTGCTCACCAACCTGGGCGAGCTCGTGCTGGCCAAGGTGCAGGCTGACAAACTGGACATCCTTTCCCGCGTGCAGGCCCTGCCTGCGAAGGCCTGGTGCCAGCCCGTCCTGAGCCACCGCCATCTGCTATGCAAGAACAACAACGGCGACGTGATTTGTTATGATCTGACCAAGTGAGCCACCTCAAGCATCCAGCCCCGTCATGGTGCTGGAGCTGGTGGCGAACTTCTCCTCTTCCAGACCGAGGCGCTGGAGAGCGCTGACATAGAGGTTGGGGAGAGGATAGTTGTTCTTCTGGTCGAAGGCGAGGTGCTGGCCGTGCTTGAACCCGCCACCGGCAAAGAGAACGGGCATGTTTTTGTTGTCGTGGGAGGAGGCATTGCCCAAGTTGGACGTCAGCATGACCATGGTTTCATCCAGCAGCTTGTCGCTCTTCAGCTTGCGGAGGAACTGGCCCCACTCGCCGATGACGGCATTCTCGACGATGGCAAGCTGCTCGAGCTTTTCATCGTCCATGCCGTGGTGGCTGAGGCCGTGGTAGCTTTCATCCACGCCTTCCAGGCCGGTGACGTTGTTACCGCTAACATGAAGTGTGACAAAACGCGTGGAATCCGTGCTGAGGGCCAGGTGGATGATGTCCAGAAAGATGCGCTGGACGATGGTCTCATTGTCGCGCGGCACCTGGGTGGGCGGCTTCATGCTAACGGCGGGCTTGGGCCGGCGGATCCATTCTTCATTCGCCACCAGGCGCTGCTCCAGCTCCCGCACGCTGGTGAACCAGGCGTCCAGTTTGTCGCGGTCGCCCGCGCCGACTTCGCGCATGAGGCTGCGGGATTCGGCACCGACGATGTCCATGACGCTGTGGCCGCGGCGGATGAGCTCGGCCTGGCGGTCCTGCTCGGCAGGAGTATCGTTAACAAAAAGTTTGGCAAACAGCTTCATGGGGCTGTTTTCAGGCGGGATCATGGAGCCGTTTTCGGTATAAGAAGGGCTGGTCATGCCGGCGGTGTTGAGAACCATGGACGGGAAGCGCGTTTCATGGCCCAGGTGCTTGGCCATGAGCTGGTCCAGCGAGATGGTGTTGCGCGAGGTGGCGCCGCGCTGGTTCGGGCAGGCGGAAAAAATGCTGCCTTCCGCCGTATGACCGCCAGTCACGCCTGGATGCGAGGAACCGGACACAACCGTGAAGTCATTGCGCAGATCCGTGAGCTGCTTCAGATAACGCGAGGGCTTGTAATCCCGGCCTGCGTTTTCCGGTACCAGGTTGGGATTGTGCAGGCCTAGTGAGAGGCTGACGCCGACGAAACGTTTGGCGGTCTGGGTCTGCGCAGGCGCAGCAAAGGCGGGCGTCATGGCCTCCAGCAAGGGCAGGCTCAAAGAGACACCTGCACCACGCAGAAGGGCGCGGCGGGAAAGCCGGGAACCGAAGTTAAAATGGACGTTTTTCATGCTGAGTTCGGGGGGGTTACTTGCGCAGGAAGACGGGGCTGGTGAGCGCGGCCTTGATAATAGAACGGAGGCCGTGGCCTGATTTTCCAGATTCGGCGACGATTTCGTCCATCAGCGGGGCCTCGCTAAAGCGGACGGGAGCGCCGGTGGAATAGGTGAGGAACTGACGGGCGAAACCTTCGGTGAGCTGGTCGCTGCGGCGGGTATAGATCTGCTTCCAGCTGATGAGGTCGGCGAAAGGGTCGCCATCCGGAGTGATGCCGGAGGGGTCCACCTTGGCACCTTTGCCGCTCTTTCCGTAGCCTTTGCGGAAGAGACCGACCGGGTCGTAGTTCTCCAGCGCAAAGCCGGGAGGATCAATGGTCATGTGGCAGGAAGCGCAGGAGGCGGAGTCGCGGTGTTTTTCCAACTGGTCGCGGATGCTGGTGGCGCCGCGGATGTCCGGCTCGATGGCGGGAATGCCCGGTGGCGGCGGCGGGATGTGCTGGCCAAGGATGCGCTCATTGATGAACACGCCACGCACGACGGGGGAGGTGTGGGTGCCGTCGGCGGTGACTTTCAAAATGGCACCCTGGGTGACGAGGCCGCCGCGTCCGGCGAGGTCGGATTTGGACAAGGAGACTTTCTGAAAACCTTTTCCAGGCTGGAGCGGCTGCTTGCTGCCGTAGTGCTTGGCCAGGCGGCCATTGAGCATGACAAAGTCTGAATCCACGAGGTGCGAGATGCCGAGATTTTTGGTCAGCATCTCGGTGAAGTAAGCACGGGTTTCCTGCACCATGGATTCCTGGACGACGGGATCAAAGGTCGGAAACTGGCGGGTGTCCGGGGAGGTGAAATCAATCTCCTTCAGCTTCAGCCACTGGTCCGTGAAGCTGCGGATGAAGCGGCGGGATTTGCGGTGGTCTAACAAACGATCAACCTGCTGGGCGATGACTTCGGGCTTTTTCAGCTCGCCTGCGGTGGCGAGTTTCATCAGCTCGCTGTCCGGCATGGAAATCCACAGCGCATAGCTCAGGCGGGAGGCGATGGAAAAATCATCCAGCGGCCCAGGGGCCTCAATGAACGTGAGGAAACGCGGCGAGCAAAGGATGGCGCGGTAGCTGGCATGAAGGGCCTCAGGAAGGGAGGCTTCTTCGGTCAGCATCTGGCGGCCAATGCTGCGATAAGGGGCCAGTTGCTCCGTGGTCACGTTGCGGCGGAAGGCCCGCCGGGCGAACTGGGCGATAAGACGGTCCAAGGTGGCCGGGGCATCATCCTCAAGTTTTTTGAACTCGCCAGTACCAAAGAGATTTCGGCGAACGGTGGCGCGGTCGCCCATGGGATAGATGCGCTCCATGTGAATGCCACGATGGGCGATGCCGGAGAAACCGTCCTTTTCCAGATCGCGGCCTGCATAGGAGATGTTGCCGCCTTTGGCCCCGGTGGGCGGACGGCGAAGATTGAAGTCATTGGGCCGCAGCTCCAGCATGTGGTCCTTGTACATCCAGGTTTCAAAAACGATGTCGCGCGGTTTGACGGCGGCTTCGACCAGCCCCGCCATGTACAGCATGGGGTTGGAAGAGACGCAGCGGCCAGAGCGCAAGGTGCCCCAGACGAGGCCGCTGGCATCCGGATTGATGGCACGCACCCCTTTGAAGGTGACGCGATACCACCCATCGTCAGGCACAGCCGTTGCGGGCATGCGACCGGTAAACTGCAGGCCAATGGGCCAGGAGATGCTTTCCTCTTTGCGATGCTCTGGGCCGCGATAGTTGCCCCGGTCATTTTTGACCAGTTCCTTGGGGGCAAAGTATTTTTTGAAAACCTGGTCGCCTTCCAGGGCGCGGCCAAAGGCCTCCGTGAGGGCGAGGTCGGCGACATCCAGGTAACGGGCGAGCTGGTGATGGGAAAGCTGCTGGGCCTCCGCCACCGTCTCAAAACCATGGGCTCCGCGCTCATCCGGCAGGAAGTCCTTCAGCGGCAGGTCAATGCCCAGCAGATCATGCACCGTGTTTTCATACTCCGTGCGCGTGAGCCGCCGGCTGCGAACGCGGCCATTCTCCTCGATGTCCTTCTGATCCGCGACGATCATCGGCTGGCCGAGGTCTTTTAGAAAGGCAACCGCCTCCGCTTTGGATGGCTGTTCCTTTTTAGGCGGCGGCATCTCGCCAGACTCCACCCGCTGAAAAACGCGCTCCCACTTGTGAAAAGCGTCCGGGTCCGTGAGGTCAAACTTCAGCGCCGTGAGGTCCAGTCCTGCCTTCTTCATGTCCGCATCATGACAGTCCATGCAATGGCGGTCCAGGAAGGCGGTGACAGGCGCAGGAACGGCGGCGACCACGCCGGAAGTGCCTAGCAGGAAGGAGAGAAAGAAAAAACGTGAGGGGGGGAACGTCATACGAAGCAGATCAAACCGGGACCGTTTGGGGCTCAGGAAGATACGTCTGCTAAAGGGGTTAACGCCAGGAACGTGCCATCCTTGCGGAAAAGAAGGCGAAAGAGGAGTCGGATTGGCCGCAAAGAGGCAGAGGAGGCAGAGTTAAAGCGGTTTGAATGAGGAAAGCAGGAAGACAGGAGGTTTGGTGTTTCTGGCTTCCGCTTTTCATACATTCCTCATTTCTATGGAATTTCAGATGGGTCTGGCGGCGGAGATGCAGGCTTATTGTTTATACTATCTTACATTATTTTTCAAGACGGTCTTCGCATCTCTTCCCTCCGTGGTCTGGCGCTTGGCACCTTATCTCCGCTCTTCCTTAGGCTCAAATCAGCGTGGCTTCTCAATCCTTGGATTCTGGCGGGCCGCGCAAAACACAGTTTTTATAATAAGGTCGCCTTATTTGAAAAAATAATAAATCTGATTGGCAAATTGGGCGCGAATCACAATCACAGGATCGCCCTTAGTACCACGATCCAGTTCACCCCTAGCATATCATGAAAACGTCACTAAACGATACCCCATCTGTAAATGATCGGCTCTGCCAGAAAGGCTTTTTTCAGCCCTGCATCATTAAATATCTTCTAGCCTTATTACTAGGCTTTGGTTTGCTATCTTCGCCCCCTTCCGCCCGTGCACAAGGTACGCTGGAGGATCTTGTGATTGTAGATGTCAGCCAGACGGGCGCTGATGTGGAGGTGAAGCTGCCGTCGCTGTTTATAGGAAAGGTCAAGTTGATCTTCACGGACGAGAATGGCACGACGGACGAGGTCGTCAGGCTGAATGTGAATGCCCTGGATCTGGTGGATCTGACGCTGCCTGTCAGGCTCAACAATCTGCTACCTGACACTGCCTACACGGTCAGAGCGGTGGCGACGAGCCTGCTGGGCGGAGTCCTGCAGAGTGCAGACGAGGTACTTGAAACGCTGCCGCTGGGCGGCACGCCGCTGCTGGATCTGGCCACTGTGGATATCGGCAGCAGCGGGGCGAAAGTGAACGTCGAACTGCCGGAACTGTTTACCGGCACGGTGACGGTCAACTATGAGGACGAAAACGGCAACCAGGGTTCCGAAGTGGTCGTCGGCGTGGCGGGTGTGACGGATTTGGGCGTTGACCTGGAGGGTTTGATTCCTGGTACCGTCTATACGGTGCAGGCCGTGGTGGACAACCTGCTGGGCGACGTCACGGAGACGATCACCATCATCCTGGAGACCTTGCCAGCACTTCCGGCTACGGAGGCACCTGTGGCCGTGACGGGTGCCGCCACGGACATCACCACCACCAGTGCCACGCTGAACGGGACGGTGAATCCCAACGAGTCGCTGACGCTGTATTACTTTGAGTATGGGAGAACGGCGGCCTATGGCAGCAGCACCCTGCCCGTCCCTCTGCTTGTGGGTGATGCGCCTATCGCGGTCTCCGGCACGGCCAGCGGCCTGATGCCAAACACGCTTTACCACTTCCGCCTGGTGGCAGCCAACAATGTGGCCATCAGCCGGGGCAGCGATGCTACTTTTACTACGACGGCGGTGCCGCCCGATACGCCTAACACAGCTCCTGTGGCCAATAATGATTTCATTTATCCGCAGGGCAACGCGACGACAGCGGCGGTGCTGGACAATGATACAGATGCGGAAGGCGATCCCCTGACCATCTCTGAATTCAGCCAGGGCCAGAGCGGTACTGTCACTGAAGGCCCTGACAATACGCTGGTGTACACCCCAGGGCGCAATTACCGGGGCACGGATTCATTTACCTATACGATCACGGATGGAGAATTCAGCGATACGGCCACGGTGTTTGTGGAGGACTTTGCCTCCGCCACACTGGGCACATACAATGGCCTGGTGGACAACATTACCCCCACCAACGGCAACACGGGGATGCTGACGATGAAGGTGAACAAGCGCCTTTCCTTCACCGGGACGCTCCAGTTGAGCGGGCTGAAATACCGCTTCAAAGGCCGGTTTGACGGTGAGGGCAATGCGGTGGTTAATGTCAAACGTGCGCGGCTCACCCCGGTGAGCATCGAACTGGAGATCAATCCGTTCCGTGGTGCGGTGGAGGGAGCGGTGATGGTGGACGGTTTCCGCTCCACCGTGGTGGCGAAACGCAACCCGTATAACATCAGGTCCAACCAGACGCCGCATTTTGGCAAATACAATGTGGTGCTGAATCCTGTGAACGGCCCCGGTGTGCCGCAGGGCAACGGCTACCTGACCTTCAACATCAGCAAGGTGGGCAAGGTGCGTGTGGTCGGCAAGCTGAGTGACAACCAGTCCTTCACGGCTTCCGCCTTCCTGGCCGCAGACGGCACCTTCCCGCTCTACAATGGAATCTATCGCGCCACACTGAATGAGCGCGGCAGCCTCGGCGGCCTGGTGACCCTGGAGGATCCCACCGACCCGGTGGACGGAAATCTGGCGGCAAACAGCACGCTGAGGTGGTATAAACCTGCGCAGACCAAGGGCCTGTATGCTGCAGGCTTCACCGCTGACGTGGATCTGACCGGGTCGCGCTATGGAAGACCCACGAAAGGAAACCGCGTCTTCGAAGTGGAAAACCCCAACGGCCAGGTCATCGTCCGCATTACGAACGGGAACCTGGCGGCACCGATCACGGCCACCTTCACCTGGGACACAAACAACAAGCTGGTGGCCACAGGTCCGAACCCGGCGAACGTGCAGGTGAAGATCGCCCCGGCGAATGGCAAGATGTCCGGTAGTTTTATTGATCCGGGCACGGGCCGCAAGAAACCCTTCCGAGGGGTGATCACCCAGCGGCATGAGTTTGGCAGCGCACTGTTTGTGGGGACAACGGATACTGGCACGGTCATCTTCTCCGAGAGCGGTTTTGAGCCCTGATTTGAATTCACTGGCACGTCACCTGGTGATCATCGCGGCGCAGTCCTTCGGGGCTGCGCCGTCGCTTCAGTTGCATACCCAACGCTGAGCTTGCCGAAGCGTGAAAGAAAGTCATTCACGCCTTTCTCTTTCCTGTCTTTTTCATTCAGGTCTTTCTCTTTCAAGCCTTTCTCCTTATGTTGGCGGGCCAGTTGGCGGTGGCGTTGGTTTCAGGCTTGGTGGGCGGGTTGTTGAATGCTTGGTGAATCCATGGGATCTCATGGTGAAAGCTTGGAGAATCCATGAAGGTCATTTGGCTCTTTGGCCTGATTTTAAGCGGGCGGGCTCGCAGGGCCGCCGGGTTTTCTTTCGCTGGTCGCCTGTCTTTACCAGTGAAGGGCGCGACGGGTCGGCGTTTGAACTTACCATGTCTCTCCTCCTGCGCACTGCCCTGGCCCTGCTGCTGCCTGCCTTTCCTCTTTCGGCGGCGAAGCCTTTGTTTGAGACGGTCTGCCTTTTTCCCATCACTCCGGATAACAAGCCGAACTACCGCATTCCAGGCCTGCTGCTGGCGGCCAATGGGGATCTGCTGGCCATCGTGGAGCGGCGCAATGACGGGCCGGGCGACATTGGCAATCATGACATCGTCATGAAGCGCAGCAGCGACCAGGGCAGGACCTGGAGTGACGAGATCCTGATTTTTGACGATGAAAGCCGGGTCTGCACGGACCTGACCCTGGGCCGCAACCAGTCCGGCAAGCTGTGGATCTTTTTCCTGCGGGATAAAAAGCGCTTCGTCCACCTCAGCAGCACGGACCATGGCCAGACCTGGACCGGCCCGGTGGACATCCACAGCCAAGTGACGCTGCCTGAGTGGGATACGCTGAAGGGCAAGCCGACCACGGAGCCGGTGAAAAACCCGAAAGGCCGCATGGCGCTGTGGGAAAAGGACTGGGAGCAGCGCTACGGCTGCGGTCCGGGCAAGGCGATGGTGCAGCTCAAAAGCGGCCGCATCGTCGTGCCCGCCCGCCACCGGGAGGACACGGGCAAATTCCGCCTGCGCAGCTTTGCCCATTGTTTTTACAGCGATGACCAGGGAGCCACCTGGAAGCTGGGCGGCACCATCGGCATGCACACCAGCGAGTGCCAGCTCATGGAGCTGGCGGATGGCCGGCTAATGGTCATTTCCCGCAATGAAAGCTCTGAGGACTCGCCGGACAACATCCGCCACCTCCGCGCCTACAGCCGCGATGGCGGCGAGACCTGGGGCCCGGTGGAGCGGGTGGAGGAGCTCATCTCTCCGCGCTGCCATGGCAGTGTGGAGCGGCTGACACTAGCGGGCACCCAGGACAAAAACCGCCTGCTCTTTTCCAGCCCCGCCTCGCCCATCCGCCAGGTAGAGCATCCGTATGGCCGCTACAATCTGACGGTGCGCCTGAGCTACGATGAAGGTGCCTCCTGGTCCGCCGGGCGCACCATCTGGCCGCACCCCGGCTCGTATTCTGACATGGTGGTCATGGAGGACCTGACCGTCGGCTACATCTATGAACGGGCGGAAAAAGGCAGCACCCATTACTGGGATGAGCTCCATTTCGCCCGGTTTAACCTCGAATGGCTGACTTTTGACCGTGATTCTGTAATCGCTCCCTAAGATTCCCTTTTCCAGCCCGTTATTGTTGTCCTGCTCCTTGTCTTGTCCTGCGCTAAAAAAATTCATCCCGGGGGGGAACCGAATTTAAGCAAAGGGCAAGGCAAGGACCAGGACAACCTTTTTGGGGTGGTTGGTGAGACGGGCTGTAGGCCGGATGTGTTCTGCGCCAAGGCAGCTCGCCAGCAGCTTAGATCTCCCTCGCAGAACTATCCGGCTTTCTTCGAGGGTGCGGGGGTCCGCCAAGCCTCCGTTTTTCACCAAGACACGGCATGAAAAAGGGCACCGTCACCGATAGCCGGATAGTTTGGCGAAGACCTTTAGGCCGGACCACGAGCTTCTCTCTCGCCAAACACATCCGCCCTACGGCCCGCCCGTTCTCACATCCGCTCCGTCGTCTGGATGCCCAGCAGGCCGAGGCCGGTCTTCAGCACGCGGCTGGTCGCCTCGCACAGGGTCAGGCGGGTATTGCGTACCGTGCCCTCGCTGTTAAGCACGTGGCAGGCCTCATAGAAGCTGTGATACGTGTTGGCCAGTTCATACAAGTAGTTAGCCAGCGTGTTCGGGCGGTGGTCAATGAGCACGTCATGCGTCGCCTCGGCAAACTGCGCCAGCTTCATCGCCAGGGCGATCTCCGCCGGTTCCGTCAGCGCCACATCCGCCGTCAGGGTCACCTCGCTGCCTTCCAGCTTGCGGAAGATGGAGCGCGTGCGCACATAGGCATTGATGAGATAGGGCGCGGTATTTCCTTGCAGGGAGAGCATCTTGTCCCAGCTAAACTTATAATCAGTTAGGCGATTCTGGCTCAGCTCCGCATACTTCACAGAGCCACAGCCGATAATGCGGGCGATCTCGTCCTTCTCTGCATCGGTCAGGCCATGGTCCTTTTCATCCGCTGCCGTGCGGGCACGCTCGATGGCCTCCTCGATCACTTCGAGAAGCCCGACCGACTCACCGCTGCGCGTTTTGAACATCTTGCCATCCGGGCCCAGAATGCTGCCAAAGGCGATGTGCGTCATCTCCGTCGTGTGGCCCATGCGCTTGGCGGCGGCGAAGACCTGGCGGAAGTGAAGCTGCTGCGGCGCACCCACGACATACCAGATCTCGTCTGCCTGCCATTCCTGCACCCGGTAGTTGACCGTGGCCAGGTCGGTGGTGCCATACAGGAAACCGCCATCGGACTTTTGGATGATGAGCGGCAACTGGACCCACTCCTTCGTCTCGCGGTCACGCGTCATGAATGGATCTTCCTCCACGGCCACGTTGCCCTCGCTGAAGATCACGGCGGCACCTTCACTCTGGGTGGCGATACCACGCGCCAGCAGATCCGTCACCAGCGGAGCCAGGGCTTCATTGTAAAAGCTCTCGCCCAGGTAGTGGTCAAACTGGATGTTCAGGGTGTCATACACCTCCTCCAGCTGCACCAAAGTCAGGCGCACACATTCTTTCCAGATCTCCAGGTTCTCGGCATCGCCCTGTTGCAGTTTCACCAGTTCCGTCCGGCATTGGGTCATCACGGTTTCATCCTCTTTGGCTTCCGCATTGACGGCTTTGTAGGTGCGCACCAGTTCCTGGATGGGATGCTTTTTCAGCGCCTCATGATCCAGCTTGGTCTTCCAGCCATGGATGATCATGCCAAACTGCGTGCCCCAGTCTCCCACATGGTTGTCGGTGATGACGTTGTGCCCGACGAACCGCGACACGCGTGCCAGGCAGTCGCCAATGAAGGTGCTGCGGATGTGGCCCACATGCATGGGTTTGGCGATGTTCGGCGCACTGAAGTCCACGACGATGGTCTTCGGCCGGGCCACCTTCACGACATCGCAGCCGTCACCGGTCAGGATGGCCTGCACCTTACCAGCCAGGGCCGCCGGGCTGATGCGGAAATTCAGGAAGCCGGGTCCGGCGATGCTCACCTCGCTGCACAGCTCATCGACCGGCAGCGCGGCCTTGATCTGCTCCGCCAGCGCACGCGGATTGGTCTTGAGCTGCTTGGCCAGCGTCATGGCCGCATTGCTTTGGTAATCGCCAAATCGGGTGTCCGAGGCCAGCTCAACAGCAACGGAAAAGCCTTCTGGCAAAAAAATGCCAGCGGCGGTGAAGGCAGCCTGGAGACGGTCAGTGAGAGCAGCGCGAAACATGGGGTGGCGAAGATAGCGACTTTTGGCAAAAGTCGAACGCGGATTGCATGCGGATGCTGCCCGTCAGTACCGAGTCTTCATCAGGAACGTCTTGGCTTAAACCGAATGCGGCACTCCGAACGCCGTGATGCTGCGCTTGGATTACCTCATCTATGCGGGCATTGGAGGCCGAACAGTTTCGCCAGTTGCCTCAGCCCCCCGAAAACAGCAGATCCAAGTCATAAGGCAGCTCAAGCGCTGGCATGTCCACACGGCTAAAATAACGCAAGCTCCGCGTTTCCTCAGTGTCCAGAACATCGCTGCAAGGCACCACTCGACACCGGAAAAGCACGATGACGTACTCCACTTCATCCCCATTGGCATAAGTATGCCTAAACTCCACGCCCCCCAGCGTTGTGATCACTTCACTGCTTGTGCTACGCAGACCGGTTTCCTCCAGCACCTCCCTCGCCACAGCCTCTTGCGGTGTTTCACCCGGCTCTATCGCCCCGGCGGGCAGGCTCCAGGAGCCGTCATGCTTTTCCTGCAACAGCAGATGGCCGTTTTCATCGTGAATGACGGCGGCCACAGCCGGCATCAATAAAAGCCTGTGTCCCACCGCCTGTCTCAGAGCCTGGTAATAGGGTGACATGCGATCAAGCCAGCGGCGGTTCAACGCAGTTCATGGAACTGCATGGTTTCCAGCTCCAAGCCACCCAAGGTTCTTACTTCCTGCTTTTGCCGACCTCAATGAGCTTGAGATCGTCAAACCAGGCGGTTCCGCTGGCCGGACTGTACCAGCCCCCCAGACGGCAGCCAACCGTCAAAGTGTCCACGGCTTTGGAATCAAACTCGAACTCCACTTTCTGCCACGACTCGGAGCCCTTGAGGGATTTTGAGCGTTCGTAGCCGCCGGCCAGCGACAGATTAGCCGCCTGGGCGCCTTTGACCTCGACGTCCTTGCTTTTGATATAGCCCGTCAGACGGTAGCGCATGCCCGGCTTGACCTTCACCGTCTGCTTGCAAAAGGTGTCGCCCGCCGAGGGGTTGGTGATGCGGACGCTGGGGGTGTCGCCCCGCTTCACTTCATGGTCCAGCTCAGCCTTTCCGATGTTTTTGTCCGAACTCGTATTCCAGCCGTTCAAGCCCTCCTTGAAATCTGAGTTGCTGAGCAAGTTCGGGCGCCCTGCCCCCTGGCCATACGCCGGAAAAGAAAGGGCTCCAAAACACAGGATGATCGTCTGGATGAGGATGCGCTTATTCATAAAATCACCGAATGGTAACGAGCGTTTTCTCCCTATCAATCAAATTGTTTAAGCATAAAAAATGCTAATCTATTTAGATTTGACGCTTCTATGATGGAATTTATACCCTGCATGTTATGCATAAGACAGACTCATTCCAAAGCATATTTCGATTTCCAGCTATTCGGGATGATCAGTTTCAGGCCATACAGATACCGGATAAGCTGGCCATGATGGGCGGCTTCATGCTCCAGCAGATCAATAATCAGCCGGTTCTGCACATCGCTATAGGTGTCGATGGATTCCAGCACTTCTAAAACCGCCTGTGCTGACCGTCGCAGCGCCTCCGCCACAGGTGCTTTCTCCGTGGCCGTCTCCAGCGAGCAATGAAAGCCCGACCATTGGTTCGCCGCAATCGCCCGGCTGAAGCTCTCCCTCGCACCAACCACGCACCACAACTGCAACCCCAGGGCATTTGAAGGGATCTGCGGCAGCCGGGATCCCAGCATGCCCTCATCAAGCGACGTGATTAAATCATCGTAAAGTCCAAAGGACCTCTCAAAGCTCTCCTCAATAATTTTCCCAATGGCCATCCACCATGCTTTCAGAATCTCCGGTTAGGCGCAATCCTTTTCCTCTCCAGGTTCACTCCACCCTCAGCATCCCGCCACTGCGGATCTTTGCCCTCAGTCCGCCCCGGAAACCGCTTTTCAAAAACGCCTCCGCCCCCTCCGCGATGACGCGGTCCATCCACTGGCAGGGTTTGCATTCCTGGCTGCCTTCAAACTCCACGCCCTGAAAAAGGAACCGTTTGCCCAGCCAGTCCCGCAGGTTTACCCCTTCCACGATCAAGTTGCGCCGGAAGACGGAGGCGGGCAGCTTGGGCAGCTTGAATGTCTGCCGGATTTCCTCCACCACCGCCGCATCAAAAAAAGTGACCTGGCCTTTGAAATCAGGGCGGAAGCCAAAGTAACGGTCTCCGCGCAAACCCATCCCGGCCACGCATTCCACCGTCTGCACCTCCCGGATGCCGCTTTGCATCCGGCCCTCCCCCTGGCGGCCCCAGTAATCATGGCCGCTGGAGATATAGATTTTCACCAGCCTGCCCGGACACACCGGGATGACCGCTGGGTTCGGCTCCGCCTTAGCATCAGCAGCAGGCTGTGAGGGCGTGTGTTCCAGCGGGGCATCCATGGGCAGATCTCATTCTCCGTCTTTCATTTATAAAACATCGGGCGAAGTCCGCTTTTTGGCTCCCACGCGATTGAGTGTTGATCCAATGCACCCAGCCTGACCTTTCGGGTGCCAAAACGTCTCTTAATTTTCTTCGAATGAACCATCCCGCATCTCTTGCCATCATTGGCAGCGGACCCTCCGCCATCTATCTGCTGAAACACCTCCTGGACAGGATGGACCTGCTCAAGGAACACGTGGCTGAAATCTCCATCTTTGAAAAAAGCCTCATGCTTGGCATGGGCATGCCCTACAGCCCGCTGACGACGGACCGCTACAACATGTCCAACATCTCCTCCGAGGAGCTGCCGGAACTGCCAGAAACATTCGCCGGCTGGCTGCGCGCCCGCGACCCGTCCGAACTCAAGGAACTGGACCTGGAAGGCGTGGAGATCAGCGATAGCGAGGTCTATAGCCGCCTGGCCCTGGGCCAGTACCTCCAGTGTCAGTATGAGACCCTGGTCACCCGCTTCATGGAAAGCGGCATCCACTTTTCCGAATACTCCGGCTGTGAGATTGCGGACATCCAGGATCACCCGGACCATGACAAAGTGGCGGTGACCACGTCCAAAGGAACCCGGTTTGAATTCGACCGTGTCATCATCGCCACCGGCCACCGCTGGGCGGACAAAGACCGGCCGGAGCAGGGTTATTATGCCTCCCCCTGGCCCATGGCCAAACTGCTGCCGGACGAAGGCGAGGTGCATAACTTTGCCATCGGCACCCTGGGGGCCTCCCTGAGCGCCTTTGACGTCATCTCCTCGCTCACCCACCGGCACGGAGTCTTTGAGAAGAAAAATGACCGCATGACCTACCTGCCCGCACCGGGCACCGAAGACTTCAAAATCATCATGCATTCCTCCCAGGGCATGCTGCCGCATTTGCAGTTCGACCAGGTGGAGCCCATGCGGGAAATCTACCGTCATGTGGATCGTGACTCTTTGTTAGGCCTGCTGAATGCCAACGGCCACCTGCGCATCGAGACCTACTTTGACAAAGTCTGCCGCCCCGCCCTCAGCGATGCCTTCCAGAAGGACGAGATGTATGCCATGGTGCGCCGTCTGGCAGATCCCAAGTTCAGCATCACGGATTTCGTCGAGGAGATGAACGACAAGCATGATTATGACAACGCCTTTGAAGGCATGAGGAGCGAAATGACGGAAGCCGAGGAATCCGTGCTCAAACACCAGCCTGTGCACTGGAAAGAGATCATGGACGACCTGATGTACACGCTGAACTTCCATGCCGAGCTCATGCCCGCCGAGGACCACCTGCTGCTCCACACAAAAGTGATGCCATTCCTCCTGAACGTAGTGGCCGCCATGCCGCTAAATTCGGCGGATACCATCCTGGCCCTGCATGAGGCCGGCAAGCTCGACATCATCCCCGGCAATGTCACCTTGCCTGAGGACCAGCCTGAACCTGGCCTGATCACCGTCACTGTGGACGATGAAGGCAAGACGAGCACATTGCAGTACCGCATGTTCATTGACTGCAGCGGACAGAAGCCTCTTGATCTGGATGAATACCCCTTCCCTTCCCTTGTCAAGAGCGGCACCGTCCGCAAAGCCCGCGCCCCCTTTGATGACGACAGCGCTGTGGATGAATCCGTGCCCGACAAAAAGAAAGAGCACCTTTTTAAAGACCAAGGTGACCTGCTCTACCACACTGGCGGCATTGACATAGATGGCACCTATCGAGTGATCGGCCAGGACGGCGAACCCAATCCACGCATCTACGACATCGCCTTTCCCCATACGCCAGGTGTCCGGCCCTATTCGTATGGCCTTCAGGCTTGCAGCGATACCAGCGCCATCGTCGTCGCCGCCTGGGTGGAGGAACTCCAGGCAGATGAACGAGTGAAAAACAACCCCGCTGAGATCATGCAGATCTATGAGAAGGTATAGGGTCAAAGCAGGTCCAGAACGTCAAGGCAGGGTCAAATAGGCAGCCGCAACTGCTGCTGAGTTGGCGGCACCAGGGTGGACAGCCCGATGCCCAGCAGGCGCAGCGGCCCCGTGACAAGCTGATGCCGTGCGAGTAAGAAGCATGCTACGCGGTAGATCTCAGAGGCGGAGGTCACAGGATCATCCAGGCGTAGCTGGCGGGTGAGGGTGGTGAAATCACTGTAGCGCACTTTCACTTGAACGGTCAGGGCACCGACTTCATGCTTGCTCAGCGTCTCTGCCACATCCAGGGCCATCTCCTTGAGCGCGGCCCGAAGTTGCGGACGGTGGTCCGTATCCCTGGAAAAGGTGTTCTCAGCGCTGATGCTTTTGCGTTCATCACTCAGGTCCAGGGGCCGGTCATCAATGCCAAAGGCGCGCTCTTTCAGCTTTCCCGCAAAGGAACCTGCGACCGGCCCCAGGGCCGATTCCGTGTCCTGCAAGTCTCCCACAGTGACCAGACCCATGGCCTCAAGCCCCCGAGCCGTCACCGGCCCCACCCCGTGGATGGTGCCCACGGGCAGAGGCCGCAAAAAGGCCACCCGGTCACGGTCCAGGATCACGGTCAGTCCATCCGGCTTTTGAAAGTCGCTTGCCAGTTTCGACAGAAATTTGTTGGAGCTTATCCCCACACTTGCCGTTAGGCCACACTGCTCTTGGATGCGTTTTTTGATATCCACCGCAAAGGGCCGGGCAGATTCGATGGCCGCATCCAGTTCCAGATTCTCATCCACCAGCGCGCTCACATCCAGATAAGCCTCATCCACCGATACCTGCTCAATCAGCGGGGTGAACTCATGCAGGATGGCCATGATGCGGGCGGATTCCGCGCGGTAAACGTCCATGCGAGGCCGAACAAAGATGCCTTCAGGACACAGCTTGCCGGCGGTGCGGGAGGGCATGGCGGAGCGCACCTTGGACTTCCGCGCCTCATAGCTGGCCGCACAAACGACCCCACGCTTGTCCGGGGGCGAGCCCACAATCACAGGCTTCCCGCGGTAGGAGGGGTTGTCGCGCTGTTCCACGGAGGCGTAAAACGCATCCATGTCCATGTGCATGATCACCCGGGGCATCGTACCACTGTACTACGTCTCAGCCGGGCTGCATGCGCTTCCCGCTGCCGCCCGTTTTTTACTTCGCCGCCTTCATGCTTTCCAGCATCTCAAGCAGGCGGTTGGTGATCTTGACGCTGGCCTGCACCTCCAGGCGGTTGGTGCCGAGCCAGGTTTCATAGCCGCCCAGTTCATGATGCTCCGGGGTGGGCAGATAGCCAAAGTACCCACCGGCGATGCTGTGGGTGAAGGTCGGTTTGAAAGGGCTCCTCTGCTTGAGCTCCAGCCCCGTTTCCACAAAGGTCTCACAGGGGCTGCCGCAGATGCCCACGTCACCGATGCGCAAGGTCTGCAGAGGCAGGTCAATGTGTGGAGGAACGTCCTTCAGTTTGAGGGTGCGTTCCGCATAGGCGATCTCCAGCACCGATGTCTTGCCACCAATGAGGCGCGGTTTGGCCAGCACCCCTTCCGCCCATTTGACCAGCTCCGGTGTGGGCTTGCGGGCTTCCAGTTTCAAATCGCTAAAACGGGCATCCAGCGGCACCCAGTCCTGATATTGGATGCCCTTCACGGCCTCCACCGTGACCTTGGCCACATCATCAGCCACTTCGCGGATTTTACTGTAGGGACCGGCGGATTTGACGGCCGGTTTGGAATAGTCGTTGTTATTGATGTTTCCGCTGGTGCCATTGCTCATCATCGCCACGAAGGGCGGGTCCTGGCGGTCGGCACCCAGAAGCTGCTGCACGCGGTCACAGAAGACGCCGTAATAGTCTGAGGAAATATGGCTGCCACCCACACCGCCCACATAGTGCAGGGAGTAATTGGCCAGCAGGGCCACGGGTTTTCCGTCTGGCGTCTGAATGGAGATGATGCTCACTTCAGGGTCTGTCGGCCCTGCAGGCTTCACCAGGTTTGCGCCGCGTGGCGGGTTCATCTTCACCTTGTCAATGCCGCCAAAGGGATTCGGCGGCACGGTGCCTTCCTTCATGAACCAGCGGCGGTTGAAGACCTGGTCCGGCTCTTCGGTCACTGTCCAGCCGATGCGGGCAGGAGCCAGGTTGTTGATGGCACGGGCCACGCCGTCCGCGATGCGCCGGGCGACGAAGGCCTGGTATTCGCTTAATGGCTCGTCCAGGGAATACCGGTTCTCACTCAGGGCGCTGGAGCCCGAGTGGGTATGGGTAGCGGACATGAGCAGGCAGTCTCGTGTGATGCCAGTGCGCTCCTCCACCAACCTGGCTGCCTCATCATACATCTGCCGGGCCGCCCCAAGGAGGTCAAGGACGACGATGGCCACACGCTTCTCCCCATTGTCCAAGACCACACAGCGGGCATGCAGCTCATCATGAATATGCGAGGAGGGCGCCGGGGTGAAGCCGCCGACAATCGGCAGGCCTATGGGCGGCGTGATGTTGCTGGTGGCAGCTCCGGCGAGGAACTTCTTGGAAGCATCTTGCCCGTGGGCAAAGACGGCGAGGCTGAAGACAATCAGGAGAGCAAGTTGGCGCATCCATCGAATACGCCTTCGTTGTGCTGTATCCTTCGCCGCTTTGTGACCAAAGGCGATACGTTCGTGAACTTAGGAGTACAGTATTCACCACTCCCTGTCCCGCGACTGCGGCGATCCGAGTGATGGGTTTGGGAAAGGTGCCGATGGGTGAGGGGAGATCTTGGGAGTGCGACGTCCAATAACGCATCACTCTCCGAGTGATGGGTTTGGAAAGGTGTGGATGGGTGAGGGGGATATCTTGGGGGTGCGATGTCTAATAACGCATCACTCGGAGAGTGATGAGTACTGTACTAACGGAAATAACCGGTGACCTTGAGCTTGCGGCTGAAGATCTTGTCGCCGGCGGCGACGTAGAGGATGTCGTGGTCTTTGCCGGCGAACTCGGTGCTGACGACCTTGCCATCCAGAACGGGCTTGGCGATGATGCCTGCGAGGCGGCCGGCGGGATCGAAGATCTGGATGCCAAGCTCGGTGGTGACAAAGAAGCGGCCTTTGGACTCGGTGGTGGCACCGTCACCGGAGGCGGTTTCCTTGCCCGGGGCCAGCCACATGGTCATGAAGGGGGCACCTGCGGAAAGGCTGCCGTCCTCGGCGATCTGCCAGGTCCAGACATGCTTGCCGCCGCTTTCGGAGACGGCCAGGGTGGCTTCATCCGGGGAGATGGTGATGCCGTTGGGCTTGGCCACATGGCCTTCATCGGCAATGATGTGCTTCTTGTCCGCCGTGATGAGGTGGATGCGCTGGGTGGGTGTCTCGGTGAAATAGACGTGGCCTTTTTTGCTGACGACGAGGTCATTGCACTTCACGCCGGTAAGGAGCACCTCGACCTCGCCTTTCATGGTGATGGCGATGACACGCTGCTCGCGGTTATGGCAGGCGTAGAAGCGGCCGTCGGGGCCGATCTGCAGGCCGCTGATGCCGGGGAGGTTGTCCAGAAACAGGTCCGTCTTGCCGGTCTCGGCGTCCAGTTTGTAGATGCCCTTCCCCGCCTTCACGTCAGTGAAGTAGAGATGACCGGCGGCATCGGTGCAGAGGCCGTCGGTGAAGGTATAACCGCTGACGGCCTCCTTCCACGGCTGATCATCGCTGAGGTATTCGTGCAGGGAGGTATCCTGGGCGGTGGAGAGCAGCGGCAGGAAGGCGAGGGAAAGAAAGGCAAGATGTTTCATAAAAATTCTAACAAAAGGTGTGTATAAACCTGCTGCGGATTATTACTTCCAGATCCAGCGCAGGGTGTCCGGCAGGAGGGAGGCTCCGTGCTTGCCATTGTGGGTGCCTTCACCCAGGACAAACTGGTAGTCGTAACCGGCAAATTTCAATGCTGCCGCCATGTCCTGGTTGGCCAGGGGCCAGTTGCCGAACTGGTTGTCCAGGTCGTTCTTGCCGTCCTGAAGGAAGACTTTGATAGGCTTCTTGTCCGTCTTGCGGATGAGGGCGGGATAGACATGGCCGCCGCGAATGTTGGTAAAGGAGCCGATGTGGCTGACCACCTTGCGGAAGGCCTCCGGGCGCTCCCAGGCGACGGTGAAAGCGCAGATGCCGCCGCTGCTGTTGCCACAAATGGCCCGCTCATCGGGATTGGTGGTGAGGTTGTAATCCTTGGCCACGGCGGGCAGGATTTCTTCCAGCAGGAAACGGGCGTAGAGGTCGCCGAGAGAATCGTATTCGAAGCTGCGGTTGCTGCGGGGCTTCTCCTTCGATTTGGGGTCCTTGTTGGGAAAGCTGCCGGGCTGGATGAAGATGCCGATGGTGACGGGCATTTCCCCTTTGGCAATGAGGTTGTCAAAAACCACGGGGGCGCGGAAGGTGCCGTCGGGCTTCACAAAACCGGCTCCATCGCAAAAGACCATGACGGCGGCGGGTTTGTCCTGGGTGTATTGGGCGGGCACATAGACCCACCAGTCACGCGTGGTACCGGGGAAGATTTTGGATTCTGTCCACGGGGGCATCTGCGTGACCTTTCCCTGCGGCACGCCGGGCTGCACCTGGGAATCAGGCCCGAGGACGTATTGGTCATCCTGAGGAGCGGCTTGGAGGCTGAGGCAGAGAAAGAGGAACAGACAGGCGGCAGAAAACTTCATAGCGAGCGTGAACTAACGTGCGCCAGTGGCGCATGTTGCAATCACTGGCGGTCAAAGAAGCTTTCTTCTTCACGGTCGCCGACCTTGAGGTAACGGTAATAGACCTCAAGCTGAAGGGTGCAGAGGACCTGCCTGTAGATGGGGTCGGAGGCATCTCCCGAAGGCCAGTTAGGGCGGCCTTTCTTAAAGGTGCCGTCTGGCTGCTGGGCAGCGAGGATCTGCGGGAGGAACTGCTCGTTGTAGAATTTCCATTCTTCACCGCCGGCCTGGAAGAAGGTCTGGGTGTAGTAGTACCAGCAGTAGAGGTTGCAGTTTTTGTTCCAGTCCAGCGGCTCGGCTTCCAGGAAGGCGCGAAGGAACCCGATGCCCTTTTTGATGGAGCCAGTGCGGCCTTTGGCCAGGGTCTGAAGTCCGAGTGTGCCGACGCCAGTGAGGCTCCACTGGTTGTAGTGGGCATCCCGGCTGGTTTTGCCAAAACCACCGTCCTTGCTCTGAAGGCGCTCAATGTAGTCGCAGGTTTTGGTGATGGCGGAATCCAGGCCCTGAATCTTCAGGCCGGTGTATTTGGCGGCCTTAAGGGCCTGATACTGCCAGCCGGCGACGGAGAGGTCTTCGCGGGAGGAGGTGGGTTTTCCCTCGGCAATGTTTTTGGTGTAGTAGTCCCAGGAGCCTTCTCCGTTTTTGGCATCGGCCTTGTTCTGAGTTTTGATGATGAGCTCGACACCTTTTTCAAAGGCCTCTCTCATGCCGGGAAGCTGCTTGCTGCCAAGACGTGCCAGGGTGTACATCTCACCCAGGGCATAGGTGGCTATGCCGTGTTCATAGGCTCCGGCATTGCCTTTAAAATCGTCAGTGATGGCTCCATGCTCGTTGGTCTTGGAGAGCTCCACCAGGTACATGATGGCACGCATGACATTATCCCCGTAGAAGGGGGAATCAGGCGTTTCACAACGGCCCAGGTAGCAAAGGAGAGCGAGTCCAGTCATGGCGGCTTTGTTGCGCTTGCCACCGCCCTGGCCCCAAGAGCCATCTTCGTTCTGCTGGCCTTTCAGCCATTCCAGGGAGGCGGAGACCGCCCTTTCACATTCGGCACTTCCGCCGTTTTGACGGAGTTTTTCAAGCCGCTCGGAGGTGGAACAGCGCTGCTTCATGGAGGGAGGCAGACTGACGAACCCGGCCATACCGCCCATGCCCATGCCAGTGCCAAAACCGCCGCCACCACCCGCTTTGCCAAACCCGCCGCTACCCAGGCTGCCACCGCCGAGCATGGAGCTGACATCCGGTACATCCAGCAGATCCGGTGGCGCATCCGGCAGGGTGATGGCGGAGTTTTGGCTCGTGCTGACGATCTTTTTCATCGGCATGGCCTTGTTCAGCGAGGTGCGCTTTTTCTGCTGAACTTTGTGCTGCATTTCCGCCGATGCCTGAGCGCCCTGCTGGGTGCCGCCGCCGGGGAGGAAATCAACCTGCTTCTGGATCATCTGCGAGCTGACCACGATAGCCCCGCCGACAACAAGGATGCCGACGTGGATGGCGATGCTGAGAGCCAGCGAGCCACCGCCAACTTTGCGCCAGGCCTCAATGATGGCGTTGGGGCGCCGGGGAGCTTCAAAATGATTGAGAGCCGGAGGGTGGAAGATCTCTCCGCCGACGGCCTCAACGGCCATGACCGCATCCTCATCTTCCTCAATGGCAGCCACAGGCACCGGCCCGGATGCACCAGAAGGCCCGTGGACACCGGCAGGCGGCGGAGGCATCATGCCATGCTGCACCGGGTAGCCCAGGTTCCCCTGCACGGGATAACCAAGGTTTCCACTTTGGGCATATCCCGGCGGTGGGCCCAGACGCTGGGTGGCTCCTGGATCCGAGGGTGCAGACGGACCGTCTGGAGCAGGTGGTGGAGTATCAGACATAGGTCGAAGAAATGAAGAGGACAGGAACAGAACCCGTCAGGCCTGGTTAAAAAAAGTCGTCTCCACCAACGGTGAAGGTGACGTTGGCGATGCGGGCTTTGGCCATGGAATTGAGCACATCAATGATGCGCTCATAGCGGGCCTGCTCCTCAGCCTGGATGGTGACCATGACCTTGGCATTCCGATGATCCGCCTCCTGCTTCAGACGCATGAGGGTGTTGGTGAAATTCGGCAGCACCTTGTCTCCGGGTGAATCAAACTCCTCTTCATTCAGCGTGACCACCCCTGTCTCCTCCACGGTCACCATGATCTCATCTGGCGGGGTGTTTTCATCCGCCAACGCAGGGACGCCAAGGCCCGGAAGCTGGGTTTTCAGCTCGCGCTCCACTTTCACGGCACCGGCCATGACCATGAAGAAAAGCATGATGACGAAGACCACGTCAATCATGGGCGCGATCTGGAAGCCCATGTTGACCTGTTCCGCCTCGATGAGACGATGTTTATTATGATGGGCCATGGATCAGGCGTCTTTGTTGAGGGCTGAGAAAGAGATGTCATCAATGCCGGACTGGGCGATGAGAGCCATGACCTTCTGGATCTCCACAGCGGGCACATCGCGGTCACCGCGGATGATAACCCGGTACGTGGGATTGTTGTTTTTGAGCTGGGTGAGGATGTTGACGATTTCCTCATTCTCCAGTTCACGGTTGTCGAGCTTGATGATGGACTGCTGCTTGGCGGCAATCCAGCGGACGTTGACGGAGGCCTCAAACATGGCGTTCTTGTCCTCTTTTTTCTTGGCATCAGCTGCCACAGGCAGCTTGATGTCCTTGTCAATTTCCGCCACCTGCGCCGAGGTGATGCTCATAAAGAAAATGAGCAGCACCAGCAGCACATCAATCATCGGAGCGATTTGAAACTCCGGTTCTCCGCTTTCGGTACTACCTCCTCCTCCTGCCATATGGGTATCGGTTTAAAGTGTTAAAAACATTCAGGTGTCTGGATGCCGGAAGATAAAAATCAACCGACCGCGACGGCGACAGCCTCACCATTGCCAGTGACCCAGTTAGGCACCGCAGCATAGAACTCCTCTTCACCCACATGGGCATCCTTGAGGTGCTCATAAGGCATTTTGCGGAAAAGGGAGGAAACGATTTCCTGGAGGCCGTGCATGGAGCCCTGAAGACGGTTGCGCAGGAAATAGAAGATCATGAAGGCTGGCACAGCAACGGCGAGGCCGGAGGCAGTGGCGACGAGCACCTCACCGATGGCAGCGGAAAGCTTGGACGGATCTCCCACACCGCTAGTGCCCAGGGTGGCGAAGGCGCTCATCATCCCGGTAACGGTGCCGACCAGCCCGATCATGGGCGTACACACACCGAGAACGGAGAGGTAGTTGATGCGGGTCTGGACGACGGAGTTGGTCTTGTTAAGCTCAGAGAACAGGGCGCTTTCTACAGCCTCCTGGCCCTCGCCAACAAAGCTGAGACCGACACGGGTGACATTGGCGAAGTACGAATTGTTGCTGCGGCAGAACTGGTAGGCGCCCACATAGTCACCAGCGCGGAAGAGGTCCTGCACCTGGGAGACCTGCCCAGGAGGTGCCATGCTTTTGACGTTGGTGCGCATCCAGAGGTCCACCGTCAGCCAGACGAGGGCGATAGAGCAGAGGAGCAAGGGATACATGATCCAGCCGCCTTCATGGAAGCGGTCCATCAGGGTGTGCTCATGAATGACCGGAGCGGCGGCGGCCTCCCCGGCGGGGGCGGCATCCTGGGCGCTCATGGAGGAGACAAAAATGAAATTGCCACCGACCAGAAGCGCGCAGGCGCTAAGGCGGACAAAACCACGGAGGAGGGTCTGGAACATGGAGGGACGTGTGCGGGTGTGCATGGGAGGCGTATCAGGTGTTGGGATTGGTTTTGAAAAGAGGGGGTGATTTGGTTGCGAAGTCAGCTTTTTTCAGCAGGGGCCGAAGCTTCTTCTTCCTGCTCGGGCTCGTTTTTCATGCCGTTGATGGCGGCCTTGGACTTGACCGCTGTTTCCGCAATCGCGGACCCTTTGTAGGACTCCGCAATACGGGTGAAGAGAGCCTGGGCATCTTCAAAACGTTTCATGTTCACCAGCATCTGGCCGGCTTTGAGCTCGGCATCGGGAACGCGCTGCATCTGAGTGCCATAAAAAACCGGGATGCGGAGATAAGCCATGAGAGCCTTTTCCCACTCCTTCTTTTTGGCATGAATGTCGGCAATGATCATCCAGATGGAGGCTCCGACAGAGGAATCATCCGTATCGGAGAGGATGCTTTCAGCCTCCGCCATGATGGAGGTGTATTCGGTGGAGGTCTGGCGGTCAATGTCGAGCTGGATGATGCGCAGCGTCATCTTCTGCTCAGGAGAGAGGGGCAGGGTTCTGAGCTGGGGAAGCATTTTGATGGTCTCCTCAAACTTGCCTGCCTGGCTGAGGGTCTCCACATACGCGAAGAACACGGGCTGGTACCAGTTGCCTTCGACCGTTTCAAACTTCTGGAAGAAATCCAGGGACTTCTTGAGCAGGGCGATGGCTTCTTCAGTTTTGGCCTGGGCCATGAGATCTTTGGCCTCCAGCAGCTCCGGCGGCTCAGGCCAGTCAAGATAGGCGATGTTCTGCCGGGGCAGCTCGGCTTTGGCGGTGTTCTCACCGATCTTGACCGTGCGGATGATTTTGTCACCATCCATGGTGAATTCGACATCCGGGATGCGGGAGCCGTCCTTGAGAACGATAGCCTGGCCGAAAGCCGCGCCAGAGAGGGCGAGCGAGGCGAGGAATAGCAGAGAGAGGCGCAACATATAGCAAAGAGAGTGAAGGATGCGAAATCAGAGTTTGGCGAGCTCCTGCTGGGCCACTTTCATTTCAGGCAGGTCTTTGAGGTCGGTGCGCTTCATCATTTCCACCAGCACCAGCTTGGCGGCTTCCCGGTCTGCATATTCACGCGGAGGAGTGGATGTGGGGTCCGCAGGACGGTTGAGTTTCACGAAAGCCCGGGCACACTGGAGATAGGAGTTCGCCATGATGCTCTTCCATTTTTGATGGGCGATGAAGACGCGCTGGTAGAAAGGAATGGCTGCGCCCCAATTCTGGTTGGCGAACTCGATCTCCCCCTGCATGAAGAGTGACATGGCATGGGCTTCTCCACGCCATTCCTTGGTATTGAGAATCTGGACGTAGAGCGTCTTGGCCTCTTCAAACTTCTTGAGCTGGAAGAGGGTCTTGGCCTTGCCCAGGGTGGCATCCAGGAGGCGGGAGCTGGCGGCATACTCCTCAATGGCCGAAGTGAAGAGTTCCATGGCCTTGTCGTATTCCCCCTTGGCATAGGCGATCTCGGCCAGGCCGACAGCAGCCCCGTCAGCATACTCGGTGTCTTTGTAAAATTCATTCAGCCGGTTGTAGCAGCCGGCCGCCTTGTCCAGATCGCCTTTGGTGCGGGCATTGTCCCCCACGGTGGCGAGGAGCATGGGGCTGAGGTCTTCCGGCTTGGCCACCTCAATGATGATGGCGAAGAATTTTTCTGCCTGCACGGGCTCGCGCATCACTTTGGCGAGCCAGGCTTTGGCAAAAAGGATGCGCATCTGGGAGGTGCCGTTGCGGGCAGCCTCGGCCGGCTGGAGCATTTCCTCCAGCTGGGTGGAGACCTGTTCAAGCGTAAGCTCCGGCTCTGGAGCAGGAGCGCCTTCCGCCACTGGGGCCGGGCGGCGGCGCTTGGGAGCGGTGAGGGTGACGAGCTGCTGGATGAGCCCTTCCACCTGCTGGTTGGAGGGGTTGCTGATGCGGGGCTTGATGGCATTGGCCAGGAGGGTTTTGGCCTCCTCCATCTTGTCTTCCTTCACCCGGGCACGGGAGATCCAGAGCACGGCCTTGAGCTCCTGCTCCTCATTGTCTTTCTGAGTGTTGAGGTATTTCTGCCACATGTCCCCCAGCTCTTTCCACTTGCCGGTGCCGGCATAAAGGTCGGTGGCCTGGTCCATGGCATAGCTGAGGACATCGTCGGATTTGGCCTTGTCCACACCCAGGGCAAAATTTTCCAGAGCCAGATCATACTCGCCCTTCTGGTTATACGCGTCACCCAGGAGCGTGTGCACCTGGCCGATGTTGGGATCGTTGGGGGCGTCCTTGATGATGGCCTGGAGGTCCGCCATGGCATTGTCAACATCCCGGGACTGGAACTTGATGAAGGCCAGGCGGTAACGCGCATCCACGACGTACTGCCCTTTGGGGTTTTCCTTCATGTAGTTCTTCAACGCCTTCGTAGTGTTGACGGAATCGTTCTGGTAAAAGTAAATCAGGGCGATGCGGTAGAGCGCATCATCCTTGTAGGCGGACTCGGGAAACTCGCTGACGAGCAGCTCAAATGTCGTGCGGGCATCGTCAAAGCGCTGCATTTCAAAAAGCACATTGCCACGCAGGAAGCGGAGGCGCTCGCGGTCGGACTTGGGAAAGCCCTCGGCTTTGTTAAAGGCATCCGCCGCGTCCTGGAGGTTGCCGTTTTCATAGGCGAGCATGCCGTACATTTCTGAGACGGTGCCAAGGTCAGCCCCGTCCGGAAACTCATTGATATAGCGCTCACAAAGCTGGCGGGCGGACTTGACCCGCTTCAACTGGGCATTGGCAATGATCATGCCAAAGACGCAGCGATCCCGCTGGGGGAACTCCTTGAAGTCATTCACAATGACATCAAAGGCGAGGAGGGACTCCCAGAAGCGGCCCATTTCAAAATAGCAGCGGCCCAGGCGGTAGTAGAGGGAGGCATCGTAATCGGTGCGCTGCTCGATCTCGGCAAGGAGGCCCTGGTTGATTTTCAATTTTTCCTCCAGTTCTTCCTTGGTGCCCTTGATGGGGCCTTTGCCCGGTGTTTTGAGGCTTTGCTCAATCTTGGCGATCACGTCCTGCTGCATGCGGGTGATCTCGTTTTTCCGGCGGACGAACTGGTAGGCGCCCAGGGCTTCACGGAAGCTTTTTTTCTCCAGCATCTGATCCCCGAGCTTCAGGTAGATGTTGTTCATCTGGGCGACGTTATCACCGCCGGTGGCAAAACCTTTGACCTTTTCCATGAGGGCTCCGGCTTCATCAAGCTCACCTTTGGCGACATGGAGGTCGGCGGCCATCATGGCGGCCTGAATCGCTTCGGAACTGCGGATGCCGCCTTCCAGCACGGATTTGAGGACATCGAGCGCTTCATCCACCTTGTCCTGTTTTTTTAGAGCTTCGGCGACAAACAGGCCGGCCTCCGATTTCATGTCCGGAGACTGGCTGACGACTTCTTTCAGGACAGAGATACCCTTGTCTGCATCTCCCTTGTTGATGTAGCTGCGGCCCAGGGCCATTTTGACGGCGTTGATGTATTCGCCATCGCCAAAGTTTTTGATGTATTCCTCAAGGGCCGCAATGGCCTTGTCATACTGCTCCAGATTGAAGTAGGAGGCGCCTTCGACAAACAGCACCTGGGCAAAGGGCTTGTTGTTCAGGTTGGTCTTGACCTGGTCAATCTTTTTGAGAGCTTCGGGAAATTTGGCCTCCTGGAAAAGCCGGAGGGCCTCGGCCATGAGGGCCTCGGTTTCCTGCTGGATGTTCAGGGCGCCCGCCGGGGCAGCGGGGGCCGCAGGCGGTGGAGCCTGGGCGATCACCTGAAGACCGGATGTCAGGACAAGAGCAAGGCAGAGGACATTTCGCATGGCAGACGGAGACAAGTAAATCATGGGAGGCCTGGCGGTCACAATCCAAAAACGACGGCAAAGCTCCGAAGCATAGGATCAAATAAGATCCGAAGTTGTTGAATCACATGACGATAACCGGACATTTTCGTGAAAAAGAACTCAAAATTAGCAGGAGCGTTTTTTTTGTCACGAACGAACTCTGTGACATCGAAAACAAGTGGTTGAACAGCCGCCCCCCGCTGTGGAGGCAAACTATAACGACGTTGGAGAGGCGGGGAGAATTAGATTATAAATCTGCAGGCAGGATTCTTCTCTGCCGCCCATTGAAAGAAGGAAGACCAAAGGCAGCAGGGGCAACAAAAATCATCACACCCTCTCATTTGGGGCGCTTTGGCCCCAGGGTTTTTGGGGGCCAGTCTGCACCCTCATGCCCCGAGCTGGCGGGCCCACTCGATGGCGCGCAGCATGCCAGTGGCCTTGTTCACGGTTTCCTGGTATTCGCTGGTGGGGACGGAGTCTGCAACGATGCCGGCCCCGGCCTGGACGTAGGCTTTGCCGTCTTTGAGAACGCAGGTGCGGAGGGCAATGCAGGAATCGAGGTTGCCATCGAAGCCGAAGTAACCAACGGCTCCGGCATAGGCGCAGCGTTTGCTTTTTTCCAGCTCGTTGATGATGGCCATGGCGCGGACTTTGGGGCTGCCGCTGACGGTGCCTGCGGGAAAGGTGGCGCGCATGACGTCGTAGGCATCCTTGTCCTGGCTGAGGCGGCCGTCCACGTTGCTGACGATGTGCATGACGTGGCTGTAACGCTCGATGATCATGAGGTCGCTGACCTTGACGGTGCCGTATTCGGCGACGCGGCCGACGTCGTTGCGGGCGAGGTCCACCAGCATGATGTGCTCGGCGCGCTCTTTGGGGTCGTTGAGGAGTTCATCGGCCAGGGCATCGTCCTCGGCGCGGGTTTTTCCCCTCCAGCGGGTCCCGGCGATGGGGCGGATGTCAATGCGGCCATTGAGGCATTTGACATGCACCTCCGGGGAACTGCCAACGAGGGAGAAGCCCTGCGGGAACTGGAGGCAGAACATGTAGGGTGAGGGATTCACATGGCGCAGGGCGCGGTAGAGATCCATGGGGGTGCCGGTGTATTCGGTCTCGAACCTCTGGGAGGGCACGCCCTGGAAGATATCGCCCGCGCTGATGTATTCCTTCATGCTCATGACCATGGCCTCGTATTCGGCCTGGGTGGTGTTGCTGACGGGCGGGGGAAGCTGGTCATTGCTGACCGGGGCGATGGTCTGGAGGGGCTTGACGGCGAGGGGCTGGGAGAGCTTGTCCATCAGCGTGGCAATCTGCTGCTGAGCCCAGGCATAGGCGGAATCCAGGCTGGGATGCTCGTCGGTATGGACATTGGCGACGAGGGACATCTTGCGGGTACGGTGGTCGAAGATGATGACCGTATCGGTGATCATATAGACCATTTCGGGCAGGCCCAATTCGTCCTTGGGGGGAGCGGAGAGGGTGGGCTCAAAGAAACGGACCATGTCATAGCCGAGGTAGCCGACGGCACCGCCGTGGAAGACGGGGATGGGATGGGACTCTAGAGGCTGAAAGGGGGCCATGAGCTTTTTCAGCTCTTCAAGGGGGTCGGTCTCGGTGGTGAAGGTGCGGGTCTTGCCGCGCTCTTCGATCTCGATCTCCCGGCCACGCGCGGTGAAGATCATGCGGGGGGAGCTGCCGAGGAGGCTGTAGCGGCCGGAGTGCTGGGTCAGTTCGGCGGATTCGAGAAGGAAACCGCAGCGGCCATCGTGGATCTTTTGGAAGGCGGAGAGAGGGGTCTCGTAATCGGCCGTGAGCTCTGCGACCACCGGGACAAGATTTCCCTGCTGGGCAAGGGAGCGGAAGGTGGGGAGGTCAGGCTGAAGATGCGGGGCAGACATGGCGGTGCGGCAAAGGGCGGGCACCATAAGGGAGGGCGGTGGGGGTGCAACTGGCTTTCCCTGGGAGAGGCGGGCGGATGATCTGTAGGGCGGATGTGTTTGGCGGAGAAGGGGTCGTTGCGGAGAGAGGTGGCCGCCAAACTATCCGGCTTTGGGGGGAGGTGGGGTTGAGGTGGGACTCCGCACGCCCTGGATCCAGCCGGATAGTTTTGCGCAGGATATCTTCGATGCTGGCAATCTGCCTTGGCGCAAAAACACATCCGCCCTACGGTCTATGAGGCTGGCGGAGCTGGAGGGTTGGCTTGGAGGATTTGAGCATTGAACCAAAGGGTGGCTTCCTGTGATTTGAGCCGGGCTTTGGAGGGATTTTTGGCGATGTATTTAACCGCACGACCATAATGGTCGGCATCGCGAATGATCCGGTCGAAGCTTTCCGCCTGCCAAAGAGAGCCTGAACGGCCCAAGCGCCGATTCAGTTGGTCCGAACTGTGGCGTTTCCAGGCCCGTGATAAACTTTCCAGGGAGTAATTTGCCAACGGGCGACAGAGGATATGAGCATGGTTGGGCATGATCACATAGGCCAGCAATTCACTGCGGACTCTCTCGAAATAATGAAGGTTGTCGGCAAGCACCTGCCTGTTTTCAGGAACGGCAAAGAGGCATTCGCCCTGACCTTCATCAAGGATCATCTCCAGCTTGCGCATTTGAATTTGCTGGAATTCCTGCCAGGCAGCGTGCTGTTCAATCGGCAGCCGGCCATCATTTTTCAACCCGGATGATGCAATAGGCGCGAGGTGTTGTGAGCGAAGGTATTGACGCTGTGTGGGATTGACACCTATGGCATGCTTCACCCTCATGGTGAAGCTACCCATTGAGTATTCTGACAAGCCGGTGACGCCCTTTGGCGGCATGGCGCTGATGAAGCGTTTTGTCGACCAGACCGGCATCCTGAAGCATCTGGCCACCCTGGACCTGCCGCAGGGAGGCTCCAACCGGGCTTATGACCCTGTGCACATTATCGAGAGCTTCTGGCTGGGCATCTGGACGGGTGCCAGCCGCTACATCCACTGCGACTGGCTGCGGCAGGACCAGAGCCTGGCGGCGATCTTTGAGCATAAGACCTTGCCCAGCCAGAGCACCTACAGCCGGTTCTTTGGCAAGTTCTCCCAGGCGCGCAATACGGCGGTGTTCCCTCCGTTGCAGCGCTGGTTTTTCTCCCAGATCAGCGTGGGGGCCGTCACGGTGGACTTTGACAGCACGGTCATCACACGGGAGGGCAGCCAGGAAGGTTCCGCCAAAGGCTACAACCCCAACCGGCGCGGGCGCAACTCGCACCACCCTCTCATGGCCTTCATCAGCCAGACACGCATGGTGGCCAACGCCTGGCTGCGCCCGGGCAACTCGGCGGCCTGCTCCAACTGCGTGGAGTTCATGCGCGAGACCTTCGACGAGGCGCTCCAGGGCGTGAAGGTGGGCTTGGTGAGGGCCGACAGCGGCTTTTACACCCACGAGATTTTAAGCACGCTGGAGCAGCGCGGCCTGGGCTACATCATTGCCGCACGAGCCTACGCCAACCTCAAAAACGAGATCCATGGCATGAAGGACTGGGTGGAGGTCTGCCCAGGCATCGCGGTCAAGGAGTGGCGGCATCAGCCCGCCGCTGCCGGGGCCAAGGCGCGGCGTCATATCGTGGTACGCAAGCAAGTCAGCCGCCGTCCACTGGCCGGAGGTAAGCTGCTCTTTGAGGATCTGCCCGACTACCGCTTCAGCCTGTATGTGACCAACCTGGAGCTGCCGCTGGACCAAGTCTGGAACATCTACAACAGCCGGGCGGACTGTGAGAACCGCATCCGAGAATTGAAGCAGGACTTTGGGCTGGATGCATTCTGCCTACAGGACTTTGAGGTGCAACGCAATTCTGGACCGGTGTCGCTTAGTTAGTTGAGGTTGCTGTGCTGATTTTCAAACTGGTTGGGGGTGAGGTAGCCGAGGGCGGAGTG